>JADGNS010000256.1 GCA_017883355.1 Candidatus Solibacter sp. | reverse complement strand
CGAGGAGATCCGCGCTACGGGAATTCAGTGGGCCTTCGGTCCCTGCGTCACCGTCCCGCAGGATATCCGCTGGGGCCGCACGTATGAAGGCTTCTCCGAAGACCCCAAGCTGGTGCGCGAACTCTCCGGTCCGGCCGTGCGCGGCTTCCAGGGCGCGGGCCTGGAAGATCCGTTGGGCGTGCTGGCCTGCGCCAAGCACTACGTGGGCGATGGCGGCACCACGTTCGGCTCCGCCAAGACCGGTCTCGACCAGGGCGATACCAAAGTCGATGAGGCCACGCTACGCCGCATCCACCTGCCGGGATACGTGGCGGCGATCGAGGCGGGCGTAGGCTCCATCATGCCCTCTTACAGCAGTTGGAACGGCGTCAAGTGCTCGGCCAGCAAGCGGCTGCTTACCGACATCCTCAAGACCGAACTGGGTTTCCAGGGCTTCCTGATTTCGGACTACAACGCCCTCGACCAGCTCGCCAAGGACTTCAAGGAAGCGGTCGGCATTTCGATCAACGCCGGCATGGACATGGCGATGGTGCCGGCGCGCTATCGTGAGTACTTCAACGATCTCAAAGCGCTGGTCAACGAAGGCAAGGTGCCGATGGCGCGCATCGATGACGCGGTTTTGCGCATTCTGCGCGTCAAGATCGCCATGGGATTGATGGATCCCAAACGCAACCAGTTGGCCGACCGCGGTCTGCAGAAGAGCTTCGGCTCGCCCGAGCATCGCTCTGTCGCCCGTCAGGCGGTACGCGAGTCGCTGGTGCTGCTCAAGAACGATGGCAAGGCGCTGCCGCTTTCCAAGAAGGCCGCGCGCCTGCACATCGCCGGCAAGAACGCCGACGATATCGGCAATCAATGCGGCGGGTGGACCATCGACTGGCAGGGCAAGAGCGGCGACGTCACCACCGGCGGCACCACGATCCTCGCGGCGATTAAGAACACGGTGTCCAAGGACACCAAGGTGACCTTCTCCAAGGATGGCTCCGGCGCGGCGGGCGCCACCGTCGGCGTGGTGGTGATTGGCGAGAAGCCCTACGCGGAAATGCAGGGCGACCGCGCCGATCTCGCACTCGCGCCGGAAGATATCGCGGCCGTGAAGACCATGAAAGCGGCGGGCATCCCGGTGGTGGTCGTCCTGGTGTCCGGACGTCCCATGATTCTGGGCGACGTGCTCGGCGAGGCCAGCGCCGTGGTGGCCGCGTGGCTGCCGGGTACCGAAGGCCAGGGCGTGGCCGACGTACTGTTCGGTGACTACAAGCCGACCGGCAAACTCTCCTTCACCTGGCCAAAGGCCGTCGGCAAGGGCACCGCCGATCCGCTCTTCGCTTACGGTTACGGCTTGAAGTACTGACCGAGGGCGGAACTCAGTACGATCGGCTCGAAATATTACGCGGCGTGGTCCAGGTTGCGCCTTTTCAGGCCTTCCAGCAACCCGGTGTTGAACGCGAGCCAAAGCGGCACGCGGTTGAGGTGCTGCTGGCTGAACATGGTTACCCTCCGGCGCTCGGCCCAACCGTTGGCTCTCGCGGGAAATCGCGCCCAGCCGGTCCCGATGTTTACGAACCAATGCTGCGATTCGTGGGGGCAGCGGTATAGCTTTACCATTTCGGCCCGCCTTCTTACCTAAGCTGCGCGTTTCGGCGCGGTCGGTACGGTTGCCTGGTTAGGGAAGCGGCATTGCGCCACGCACCCTTTGTTCTTGCAGATGTTACAGACACGCTTCTGAGCCATTTGAGTAAGAATACGCCTGGCAGCAAAACTCATTCAAATGGTCTTTTGTAGGAGGAGGAAGCGTATTTGCGGGTATCGGATACCCGCTTGCAGAGTCGCTCTACCCCACACGCTGCCTGCGATGCCGGGGCGGGCGGCGTGCCTCAGAGGTCGTCGAATTCCAGCAGGTGGCCCATCTTCTCCCGCTTGGTGCGCAGATAGGCGAGGCGGGTATCGAGGACGTCGGCCAGGCAGGGAACGCGCTCCACCACCTGGACGCCGGCCTTCTCCACGGCTTCCACCTTTTCGGGGTTGTTGGACATCAAGCGGACCGCTTTCAAGCCGAAGAACTGCAGGATCGCGCCTGGAAGTTCGTAGTTGCGCAGGTCGCTGTCAAAGCCGAGCTGCTGGTTGGCTTCGATGGTATCCGCGCCCTGGTCCTGTAGTTCGTAGGCGCGCAGTTTGTTGAGCAGGCCGATGCCGCGGCCTTCCTGGAGTTCGTAGATGAGCAGCCCGCCGCCTTCCTCGGCGATACCGGTAAGGGCGATTTCGAGTTGCGCCCGGCAATCGCAGCGCAGGCTGTGGAAAACGTCCCCGGTGAGGCACTGCGAGTGGATGCGCACCAGGGGGGGCACCCCATCGACGAAGTCGCCCATTTTGAGCACTACCGCTTCCTCGGTGCCGTCGCTCGCCGGCGCTTCAAAGCCGAAGATCCGGAACGTGCCGAATTCTGTGGGAAAGTCCGCTTCGGCCACTTTCGTGAGCCCGGGCGAAGGGGATTTACTCATGCTGACTATGGGAACCTTAATGCTTTTATTATAATAGCTTCCGTCACTCCATGCTGGAGATCTACTTCCAACTGCTGGTCAAACTCGCCGCCATGGCCTCCATCGCCAGCGTGCTGGCGCGGTCGAACAGCTTCAAAAACCTGCTCATGGGGGAGACCCGGACCCTGCAACAGCGGGCGGCGCTTTCCCTGTGGCTGGGCAGCGCCTTCGGGGTGAGCGTGGCGATCCGCGTGTTCAGCAAGAGCTATCCGGCGGCCGACCTCGGGCTGGAAGGCAGCTTGATCGCGGGCATCCTCGGAGGATATGTCACCGGACTGGCGTCGGGTGTCCTGATCTCGCTACCGGCCATGCTCAATCCTTCGGGGGGCGAACAGATGACCATGCCCCTGCTCGCCGCGGTGGGCGTGCTCGGGGGAGTGCTGCGCGATCTGGCGCCGGATGCTCACGAGATCTGGCGGTTCACTCCGTTCTTCGATCTCAACATCTACCGCTTCTTCAAGGAGAGCCGGAATCATCGGCGCACGGCATTCCACCTGGAATTCACCGCCGGGATTCTGGTGGCGGAATTCCTCCGCCAACTGCTGGATGGCTGGAGGGTTTTCTCGCTGCACGCGCCCGGCAGCAATCTGCCGGCCTGGACCTGGGCGGCGATCTACGCATCCACGCTCTTCGCCGTCGCCATCCCGCTCAAAATCTGGAACAACACGCGCAATGAAAAGAAACTTGAGGAACAGGAGCGGCTCCTG
The DNA here is from genome assembly GCA_017883355.1 of Candidatus Solibacter sp. GTDB lineage: Bacteria > Acidobacteriota > Terriglobia > Bryobacterales > Bryobacteraceae > Solibacter. The sequence goes on along the minus strand of JADGNS010000256.1, from coordinate 3,626 downwards.
GTGGAAGCCCGGCTAGCCGCGCTCACCAGCCAGATCAACCCTCATTTTCTCTTCAACACGCTCAATTCGGTGTCCTCGCTGATCCGCACGGACCCCAACCAGGCGCGCGTTATGGTGGTGCGCCTCAGCAAAGTGCTCCGCCGCCTGCTCCGCAAAAACGAGACCTTCAGTACGCTGCGCGACGAATTGAGCTTCATTGAGGACTACCTCGCCATCGAGGTGGTGCGTTTCGGCGACAAACTCCGCTTTGAACGGGACGTCGCAGAGGATACCCTGGATATGTTGGTACCCAGCATGCTCTTGCAGCCGCTGGTGGAGAATTCCATCAAGCACGGCTTAAGGAGTAAGGTGGAGGGCGGTACAATCCGGATTCGGACCTATCGCACGGACAACAAGTTGCATCTGCTGGTGGAGGATGATGGAGTAGGGATCCCGGAAGAGAAACTGGCCACGCTGTTGGACCGGGGTATCGGAGTGAACAACGTGCATGAACGGCTGAAAGTGCTGTTCGGCAGCGAGTACCGCATGTGGATTGACAGCGAGCCGGGCAAGGGCGCGCGCATACAGATCGAAGTGCCGGAGCTGCAAAATGCGCCGGCTGTCTAAGGAGCGATTTTGAATAGACTGGAAGAAACCGTGAGCGCCTGGCCGGTCAACGGAATGCCCCATACGCTGGCGGACCGGACGCGCCGCGTTTACGACCGGCTGGCGGCGGTATACCCGGCATCGACGATGTTCTTTCACTCCCGGGCGCACCGCTGTGCGCTGGGGGCAAGCGGCCTTCGCGACGGCATGAAGGTGTTGGAAGTGGCCACGGGCAGCGGCGAGATGTTCCGCCGCCTGGTGCGCGCCAACAGCCAGGGCACCACGGTGGGCGTGGATCTTTCGCCGAACATGGCGGCGCGCACCCAGCGCACCGCGCGCCGCAAGTACCCGGCGGCGGAGACGCATTGCCAGGCGGTGGATGCGCGCCACATGCCGTTCCGCAACGAAGCCTTCGACGCCATCTTCTGCTGCTACCTGCTGGAACTGCTCTCGACGGAAGATATTGTGGGCACGCTGGGCGAGTTCCGCCGGATCCTCCGCGATCGCGGCAACCTGACGCTGGTACTGATCGGGCAGAACACGGCGTCGTTCAATGCGGTCTATAAGGTTCTCGGCAAGGTGGCTCCCGCATTTTGGGGACGCCAGGTGGAGCAGCGCGTTCCGGATCTCATCGAATCGGCACGGTTCGAAATTGTACAGGACCGTACGGTCCGGCAAACCTTCTATCCCTCGCGTGTACTGGTGGCGAGGAAGTAGCCCAATGGAGAACCCCCTGCGAGCGTCGCGGCGCGGGTTTTAGGCCAATCGCTTGCCCTTGCGCATCACCATTTCCAAAGAGAATTACCTGAAGGCCATCGCCGAGGCCGAAAGCGAGGGCGAGACGGTGAAAGCCGTGACCCTGGTCCGCTGGCTCCGCGTATCCGCCCCGGCGGTCACCATGGCGATCAAGCGGCTGCGCCGCGACGCGCTGATCCAGGTGGGCGAGGAAGGCCAGATCGCGCTCACCGCCGCCGGAAGGGACATCGCCAACCGACTGTTGCGGCGCCATCACCTGATCGAACGCATGCTGACCGAGATCTTCGGGCTGGAATGGTACAAAGTGCACGACGAGGCGGAGCAGCTCGAACATGCCGTATCCGCCGACTTCGAGCGCAAGCTGGCGGAGAAGCTGGGCAACGGGACGGAGTGCCCGCACGGCAACCAGGTGGGATTCGATTCGCCGGGCCATCGCCGCAAGCGCGGGCTGAAACCGTTGGAAGAAGCGCGGCCCGGCGACCGGTTGGTGGTGGTCAGCGTCTTCGAGCGCGATCGCAAGCTGCTGGAATATCTCGACGGCACGGGGATTCGTCCGGGCGTGCGTGTCGCGGTATCGGCGGCCGACGCGGAGATTGAACTGAGCGCCGCGGGCCGCACGGTACGCCTGGCGCGCGCCGACGCCGCCAAAGTCTGGGTGCGGGACGCGGGGGACTGACATGAATTCCCGGCGCAGTTTGCCGGAAATTCGCTGTCTGTCCCCGGTTTGCGCCGCCTAATCCGGCTAGAATAAACGTATCCATGAGAGTCGGAATGATTGGCACGGGCGCGATCTCGCACAAGCACGCCCAAGCCTACAAAAACATCGGGTTCCAGTTGACCGTGTGCACGGACATCTTCGAAGCCGCCGGACGGCGTTTCGCCGACCAGTATGGCGCCGAGTTCGTCCCCACTTATGAAGCGGTGTGCCGCCACCCCAAGGTGGACTACGTCGACGTCTGCACGTTCCCGGATTTCCGCATGCAGCCGATCCTGGCCTGCGCCGAAAGCGGCAAGCACGTGCAGGTGCAGAAACCCATCTCCACCAACCTGGAGACCGCGCGACTGATGGTGGAAACCGCGCGCCGGGCCGGCATTCTGCTGGGCGTGGTCAGCCAGCACCGCTTTGACGATTCCAGCCTCTTCCTCGCCAAGGCCATCGCCGGCGGGCGCCTCGGCAAACTGCTGCAGGCCGATTGCTACGTCAAATGGTATCGCTCGCCCGAGTATTACTCGCGCCCCATCAAGGGCAGTTGGCAGACCGAAGGCGGCGGCGCGCTGATCAATCAGGCCATCCACGGCGTCGATATCCTGCGCTGGCTGGCCGGCCCGGTGAAGGAACTCTTCGGCGTCTGGCAGTTGGGCGCGCTCCACAAGATTGAGTCGGAGGATGTGGTCAACGCCGTCATGAAATTCTCTAGCGGCGCCACCGGCGTGATCCAGGCCTCCACCGCCTTCTGGCCCGGGTACACCGAGCGCACCGAGTTCCACGGCACCAAGGGAACCGCCATCATTTCCGGCGACAAGCTCACCACCTGGGACGTGGAGAACGATTCCGGCGACCCGGCGCCGGTGGCGAGCGTAGTCGCCTCGGGCTCGAGCGACCCGATGGCGATTTCGCTGGAACCCTTCGAGCGCCAGTTCCTCGATTTCGGCGACGCCATCGCCAAGGGCCGCAAGCCGATGGTGGCCGGCGAGGAAGGCGTGCAGGCCATGGAGATCGTCGACGCCATCTACCGCTCCTGCCGCTCCGGCGAAAAAGTTACGCTGTAACGGCGGTTCGTATGCGCGGGCCCGCAATCGTCTTCTTCCTTTCCGGCGGCATGGCTTGGGCTTCTTCGCAGCCGATCGTGTTTGAGCCGAATCGCGGACAGTCCGACGCGAGCGTTCAATTCATCGCCCACACGCAGCACGGTACTCTGCTGCTCACGCCCGATGCCGCCGTGCTGCGTCTTCCCGATGGCACGCGCGTGGCCCTGTCGCCATTCAAGGGCAATCCGCATCCCGACATGGTGGCCGAAGAGCCTGCCGGCGGGGTGAGCCATTACTTGCGAGGACGGGACCAGAGCCGCTGGATCACAGACGTGCCCCACTTCCGCCGCGTTCGCTACCGTGAAGTCTATCCGGGAATCGACCAGGTTTTCTACGGCTCCGATGGCGCCTTGGAGTACGATCTGATCGTCCGTGCAGGAGCCGATCCGCGGGTGATCCGGCTGCGCGTAGCGGGCGCGCGGCATGTCTCGCTCGATGCCGCCGGCGACCTGCAGATTCAGGCAGGGGCCACACGG
>JADGNS010000255.1 GCA_017883355.1 Candidatus Solibacter sp. | reverse complement strand
GACTTTCAAGATGACGCACCACGAAAGACGCCTGCCGCATTGGGATCTGGTGGGACATGCTCTGTTTGTGACCTTCCGATTACACGGCAGCCTGCCCGCCAGCCGCGTATTTCCTCCCGAACGATTGACCAGCGGAAAGGCATTTGTCGCGATCGATCGGATCCTCGACAAGGGTGTTGCGGGGCCTTTGTATCTGCGCATGCCGGAGATCGCCGCGCTGGTCGTCGCGTGCTTGCGTGATGGGGAGCGGCGTTTCCATCGCTATGACATGCATTCCTTCGTCGTCATGCCGAATCACGTGCATCTCTTGGTGACCCCACATGTCGTGGCGACGCGATGGCTGGGTCCACTGAAGGGATTTATCGCACACGAAGCGAACCGGATGATGGGGCGTAGCGGTCACTCATTCTGGCAGGACGAGAGCTACGATCATCTGGTGAGATCCGACGCCGAGTTTGACCGCATCCGGGAGTACATTGAGAGCAATCCGGTGAAGGCGGGGCTGGTTGGGGCGGCGGAAAGTTGGCAATGGTCGAGCGCAGGCAAGAGCGCGAGCGCCGCCTGAAAGGCGGCGGCAGCCATGATTGGCTGCCCCACAGAGCGAATTAACTGAAAGATCGAAGTACTCTACTTCTTCGCACCCGCCAGGCGTTTCAGCTCGCCCTCGATCACCGGCTTGATCGCGTCCGGCGCCAGGTCGCCGTTATAACGCTGGCCGTTAATAAAGACCGTCGGCGTGCCTTCCACGCCCGCCTTGTCGCCGTCGGCCTGATCGCGCAGCACAGCCTTCTTGGTGGCGTCGGAATCCAGGTCCGCGGTGAAGCGATTCATGTCCAGGCCGATCTCCTTCGCCCATACCAGAATCGATTGGCGCGACAGCTTCGGCCGATTGGCAAACATTACATCGTGCATCTGCCAGAACTTGCCCTGCTGATGGGCTGCCAGCGCGGCCGCCGCCGAAACCGAGGCCGCCGGATGCAATTCCATCAGGGGGTACTGCTTGAAGATCAGTCTCACGTCGTTGGGATAGGCCTTCAGCGTCGCGTTGATCTGCACCACGGCCTTGGAGCAATAGGGGCACTGGAAGTCGGAGAACTCCACCAGTGTGATGCGGGCGTTAGCCGGACCCATCGCGGGCGAACCCAGCGTGGGAATCGGCACCGGATCGTCGAGCAGCTTGGGCGTGGGCCGCGTTCCGAACTTAGAGGCCTTCGACTCCGCCATCGCCTCGTCCGCGCTCTTCCCGGCTTTGATCGCGCCAACCGTTACCGAAGCCAGTCCGCGGCTATAGGAACAGTTCGGGTCCTTCACGCGGCACTCCGCCACCTTCATGTCGCACCCGCAAGTGCAAGCCTGCGCGCGCAACGCTTTCAGCGCGAGCGACTTCCTGGCCGGAGTCAGTCCGCTGAAATCCACAGCCGTCAGATTGGTGACGGTCTGCCATTCCTGCGCCAGCAGGAGCGCCGCCCCGCCCAGGGCAATCCCAATAATCCACTTTGACCGCGAGGTCGGAGAACGCATCTTTCTATTGTAATAGGGCGGCGCTCTGGCGCGGGCACTACACGGTGCGGCCGCGGGTCAGGAACGCGACCAGCCAGACGACCAGGAACACGAAGAAACACACCTTGGCGATTCCAATAGCCGCGCCCGCGAGCCCGCCGAAACCCAGGACAGCGGCGATCAGGGCCAGAACCAGAAACATCAGTGACCAATGCAACATTTACAGCCTCCCGGTACACGCCGTGTACCAGTGCTGTACAGAGCACCGCACCTGCCACCGTGCGATTGCTTACCCGCGACCCACGGATCAACCCATGGAACAACCGCGGCACGGGTCGCGTATCTTCTCCAGGAGAACCAATGAAATTCAAATATCTGCCGCTCGCGCCCGCGTTGCTGGTGCTCAGCGGCTGCGTGATTGACACAAGTCACGGCGGCGCGGTGCAATACTCCTCGGAAAGCGTGGAGATGGACGATTCCGAGGTGGTGCGCCTCGATCTGCGTATGGGGGCGGGAGAACTGCGCGTCACCGACGGCGCCCCGAAATTGATGCGCGCCGATTTTGCCTACAGCGTTCCTTCCTGGAAGCCGCAGGTGCGCTATAGCCGCTCCGGCAAGCAGGCCACCTTGATCATCGAGCAGCCGGGCAGGAACCACGGCACCCTGGGCTCTACGAAATACAGTTGGGATCTGCAACTGAATAAGAAGGTTCCTGTGGATCTGGTTCTCAACTTCGGCGCCGGCCAGGCGCGGCTCGATCTGGGAAGCCTCGACCTGCGCGGCGTGGAAATACACATGGGCGTGGGCCAACTCGATGTGGATCTGCGCGGCGCGCCCAGACACAGCTACAACGTCAGCATCAATGGCGGCATTGGAGAAGCGACGGTCCGCGTTTCGGCGGATGCGGGGATCTATGCCGAGGCGCACGGCGGCATCGGTGAAATCAAAGTCCGCGGGCTCCGGCAGGAGGACGGCCACTGGGAGAGCCCCTCCTACGACCGCGCCGCGAACAAGATCCGGTTCGATATCCAGGGCGGTATCGGGCAGGTCAACGTGATCGCCGATTGACGTGCTCCTGACTTGCAGGCGGCCCTCGCGGCAAAGTACCCTCGGAAGGTGTCGACTTCCGCATCCCTCCTCCGCGCCCGATTCCGCAGCCAGCGGATTGCCCGATTCACGGAATCCGTAATCCGGGAGATGACCCGCCTGGCCGTGCGTCACGGCGCCATCAATCTGGCGCAAGGCTTTCCCGATTTTCCGGCCCCCGCCGCTCTGAAGGCCGCCGCGGCCGAGGCCATTGACGCCGACATCAACCAGTACGCCATCACCTGGGGCGCCAAGCCCTTCCGCGACGCCATCGCCGCGAAGTACCAGCGCACTTATGGCATGGAGTTCGATCCGGAGCGCGAAATCACGGTCTGCTGTGGCGCTACCGAAGGCATGATCGCGAGCCTGTTGGCCGTGCTGGACCCGGGCGACGAGGTGGTCCTGTTCGAGCCCTTCTACGAAAACTACGGCCCCGACACGCAGCTTTGCGGCGCCACCACGCGTTACGTCAGGCTTCAGGCGCCCGACTGGAGTTTCGACCCTGACGAACTGCGCGCCGCTTTTACGGGCCGCACCAAGGCCATCATACTTAATTCGCCGAATAACCCGACCGGTAAGGTTTTTTCGCGCGGAGAGTTAGAGTACATTGCCGGACTTTGTCAGGAATTCGACTGTCTCGCCATCACCGACGAGATCTACGAGCATATCCTTTACGACGGTACGGAGCATATCCCGATTATGTCGCTTCCCGGCATGCGCGACCGATGCATCCTGGTCAATAGCATGAGTAAGACCTATTCCGTGACGGGGTGGCGGGTAGGTTGGGTGCTGGCTTCGCCAGACCTGACCGACTCGATTCGCAAAGTCCACGACTTTCTCACCGTGGGCGCCGCCGCACCGCTCCAACAGGCCGGGGTGCTGGCGCTTTCCATGCCCGAGGACTATTATCGCCACCTTTCGACGGAGTACGCCGCGCGCCGCGACCACATTCTTACCAGCCTGCAAAATGCTGGATTCAGATGCTTTACTCCGCATGGCGCTTATTACGTGATGACCGATATCTCGGCTTTTGGCTTCGCCAACGACACGTCCTTCGTGCGTCATTTGATCACCCACCTGGGAGTGGCGGCTGTACCCGGGTCAAGTTTTTTTTCGCATGTAAGCGTTGCCAGCCAATATGTTCGCTTTTGTTTTTGCAAAAAGTATGAGACGCTGGAAGCGGCACGGCACCAATTGATTAGGCTCAAATAATTACATTTGCATTTCAATTGCGCCGCGCGGGAGAAAGCCTATGCTTCCAGAGTTCTTACTAACGGAAACAACGGTCCGCGAAGGCGGTGCCGGGGCTGATATTGCCTTAGGCGATCAACAGGGCGAGACGCTGGTTCTCACTCTCGGCATTACACGGATCATCGAACAGGAGAGCATCGACATCTCGATCTGGGGTTCTGCCGACGGTAACGATTGGGGCACCAGGCCGCTGGCCACGTTCCCGCAAAAGTTCTACTGTGGCACCTACCAGATCATCGCCGATCTTTCCGACCACGCCGATATCAGGTTCTTGCGCGCCAAGTGGGCGGTCAACCGCTGGGGCAAGGGCAGTCCCAAACCGCTGTTCACCATCTATCTCTTCGCACAAGCCATGCAGCAGGAACTCGCCCTGGGCGCCGCCTGACCATCCAGCAGCCTGCTATCCTGAGATCATAAGCACTCCACTGCTATGATCACCCGAGAAGAAGCCCTCGATCTGTTTCAATCCGACGACCTCATCGGGATCGGCATGGAAGCCGACCGCATCCGCCGCCAGTGGCATCCCGAAGGCGTGGTCAGCTACATCATCGATCGCAACATCAACTACACCAACTTCTGCACGGAGTATTGCAGTTTCTGTGCCTTCTATCGCGCCCCCGGCTCCCCTGAAGGCTACATCCTGCCCAAGGAACTGATTTACGAGAAGATTCAGGAAACGCTCGATTTGGGCGGCACGGGCGTGCTCATGCAGGGCGGGCTGCACCCCGATCTTAAGATCGAGTGGTATGAAGACCTGTTCCGCGGCATCAAGGCGCGTTACCCGATTCACCTGCACTGCCTTTCCGCTCCGGAAGTCACCAACATCGCCGAAGTCAGCGGCCTGAGCCTGCGCGACACCATCGCGCGCCTGCGCGATTCCGGCCTGGATTCGATTCCCGGCGGCGGCGCCGAGATCCTCGATGACGCCGTGCGCCACCGCATCAGCCGTCTCAAGTGCGGCACCAATGAGTGGCTGGATGTCCACCGCACGGCTCACCAGTTGGGTATGCGCACCACCGCGACCATGATGTTCGGCTGCGGGGAAACCCTGGAACAGCGCATGAACCACCTGGAGCTGGTGCGCAATCTTCAGGAAGAAACCGGCGGGTTCACCGCTTTCATCCCCTGGACGTTCCAGCGGGAGAATACCTCGCTCGGCCGCTTCGTCAAGGAAGAGGCGACCGCGGTGGAGTACCTGCAAACCCTGGCCATCAGCCGCATCTATCTGGACAACTTCGAGAATGTGCAAGCCAGTTGGGTGACGCAGGGTTTGAAGACCTGCCAGATGGGCCTGCGCTTCGGCGGCAACGACGTGGGCAGCATCATGATCGAAGAGAACGTAGTCTCCGCCGCCGGCGCCCACCACCGCGCCAGTGAAGAGGAACTCCGCCGCATCATCCGCGATGCCGGCTTCGTCCCCAAGCAGCGCGACACACTGTATCGCACCTACTTCCTGAATTAGGCGGCATAAGGCGCCGCCTTCGCATCCGGGAGGGGGGGCTTGACAAGAGGCCAAGCAACGGTAGAATAACTTCATCTAAGCGCTGTTATGCAAACCGCTTGTGAGCACTCTCGCACCCAGATTATCGCCCGCCGGAACGGGGTCGACTACATCGAATGTCTCGATTGCCGCGAGATCTTCGAAGCCGAGGATCTTGAGCCTGTCAAAGTTGAGGAGGAGGAAGAATAAGCCTCCCATGCGTTAGCATGGAAGGACATGCACGATCTCACCTATTTCAGGAGCAATTTCGAGCGAATTGCGGAACGGCTCGCGACCCGCGGCGGCGCGATCAACCTCGATGGGTTCCGCGACCTGGACCGCAAACGCCGGAGTGCCATCTCGCAGGCCGAGCAGCTCAAAGCGCGCAAGAACCAGGAGAGCGTCGAGATTGGCAAGCTGAAGCGTGAAGGCGCCGACACTACCGAACGGCAGAAGGAAGTGCGCGCCATCGCCGAACAGATCGCGGCGCTCGATCGGGAAATGAATGCGGTGGACCAGCAGTTCCAGGAACTGCTCGCCGGCATCCCCAACATCCCGCACGAGAGCGTTCCGGTGGGGCGCTCCGCGGACGATAACGTGGAAGTCCGCCGCTCGGGCGAGCCTCCGCAATTCGATTTCGAGCCCAAGGCGCACTGGGACCTCGGTCCCGACCTCGGCATCCTCGATTTTGCCCGCGCGGGCAAGATCACCGGCGCGCGCTTCGCACTTTACTGGGGCCTGGGCGCCAAACTGGAACGCGCACTTGTAAACTTTTTCCTCGACGTGCACACGCGGGACCACGGCTACACCGAAGTGCTGCCGCCCTTCCTGGTGAATTCCGCCAGCCTCTACGGCACCGGCCAGCTACCGAAATTCGCCGAAGACCTGTTCAAGTGCGAGAACACCGATTTCTGGCTGATCCCCACCGCCGAGGTCCCGGTCACCAACATTTATCGCGACGAGACGCTGGAGGCGGAGCAGTTGCCCATCAAGCTCTGCGCCTATACGCCCTGTTTCCGCAGCGAGGCCGGCAGCTACGGCCGCGACGTCCGCGGCATCATCCGCCAGCACCAGTTCCAAAAAGTGGAACTGGTGAAGTTCACCCGTCCGGAGCAGAGCTACCAGGAACTCGAGATGTTGACCGCCGACGCGGAGGATATCCTGCGCCGGCTCGGCCTCCCCTTCCGCACCGTGGTGCTGTGTACCGGCGACATGGGCGCGAGTTCGGCCAAGACGTACGATATCGAAGTCTGGCTGCCGGGGCAGAACGGGTACAAGGAAATCTCCTCCTGCTCCAACTTCGAAGCGTTCCAGGCGCGGCGCGCCGGCATCCGCTACAAAACCGGCAAGAAGACCGAGTTCGCCCACACCATCAACGGCAGCGGGCTGGCGGTGGGCCGCACCTGGGTGGCGATCGTCGAGAACTACCAGCAGAAGGATGGCAGCGTGGTCATCCCCGAAGTCCTGCGCCCTTACATGGGCGAAGAAGTGATCCGGCCGCGGGCGATGTAGGACAGACGATCGGGTTGGGTCGTCTGTCACCCGGCCTCTCCGGTTTGCGAGGTTGACAG
>JADGNS010000254.1 GCA_017883355.1 Candidatus Solibacter sp. | reverse complement strand
CCGTTCGACGGCAACCAGTTCCTGCTGGACCTGGGGCGCCACATCCGCCGTACCCTGGCCGCGCAAGGCATCGAGATCGCGCACCTCAAAATGACGCTCACCGGAGAGAACGATCCGGCGGCGCTGGCCGTGCTGAATCTGGTCGCCACCGGCGGGGAGCCCGAATTGCGCAGCACCCTGGAAGCGCCGCTCACCGCTGGTACGCTGCTGGTCAACCTGCGTGCCGAGGGCGCGCCCGAAGCGCTGCATGGCGCCGTGGAGGCCGCGCTGGCTGCGTCCGGCCCGGTTACCGAAGTCCGGCAACTTGCCTGCTTCCGCCCCGCGCGCCCGGTGCCCACCCACCGCATGGCCGACGAGCCGTGATGATCGGCCTAGAAGCGAGCGCCCGCGAACGGGCTTGGCAGGCGGAAGCGCCTGGCGGAAGCGCGTGCCCCACCCCGGCCCGACGGAAGACGGAAAAAAAAGGCGGCCAGCCCGAACCGGGCCGCCGCCTCAACGCTGCTCGACAGGAGTGCCGAAACTACGTGGTGGACCGCTTCGCGGTCACTTCGGTGGTCACCGGGGTGCCATCCTGGCCGTTGCGGGTGATCTTCAACTTCATCTCATCGCCGCTCAGGACGCCGTCGTACTTGGTCACCATGGCGTTGCCGTTGAATTCGCGCTTCACGGTGAAAGAGACGTTGTTGCCATCCACCTTGCCATCGGTGATTTCGGTGGGAGGAGGAGGAGTGTCGCCGCCGCGGCCCATACCGGGTACGCTGCCGGTCAGTTTGGCGCCATCGGCCTTCAGGGTAATGGTCACGGGACGGCCAGGGTTGCCACCGCGGCCGGGTTGTTCAAAGGTCCACTTACCGGACACATCCGCAGCCATGAGCGCGAATGAGGCGACAAGCAAGATCGTAATTACAAAAAGCAGCTTCTTGGTCATAGTAATCGAATAGGCGTTGTCCAGGGCGACTACGTTACAGCACCGATAGCCCAAAATAACTAAAGGCGGCTCCCCCAAATGGGGGTAGGCCGCCTTTGGACTGCTCGATAGGCGTGCCGAAACCTAGGTGGCGGAACGCTTGGCTACGACTTCAGTGGTCGTGGGCGTGCCATCCTGGCCGTTGCGGGTGATCTTGAGCTTCAGTTCGTCGCCGCTGAGCACGCCATCGTATTTGGTGACCATGGTCGTGCCGTTCATGTCGCGCTTTACGGTGAAAGAGACGTTGTTGCCGTCCACCTTGCCGTCGCTAATGGCGACCGGGTCGCCGGCGCCGCCGCGGCCGCCCGCGGGCATTGTGCCGGTCAATGTGCTGCCGTCGGCCTTCAGGGTGATGGTCACGGGACGGCCAGGGTTACCACCGCGGCCGGGTTGTTCAAAGGTCCACTTGCCTGTAACGTCCGCCGCCATGAGGGCGAAGGATGCAACCAGCAGAATCGTCATTACAAAAAGCAGCTTTTTGGTCATAGTGACCGATAGGGCGCGTTCCAGGAGGCGGATGTTACGCCTCCCGGTGGCGTGGGAGCCTCCCCGGTCTTCTCCAAGACGCGGCAATTTGCCACCATGCGTCGGACAATGGGATTCATTGGGCTGATTTAAAAGCACTTACCTTGTCCAAGAAGCTGGCTACCAACGTGCCTTTGCAAGATCGGCCGAAGTACGTTTCCATCCCGAGTCGGCTGAAGCCGTGCGAGAGTAAGCTGAAAGTTACTTAATGTCGACCACCAGAACACGAGCCGCGAAGATCGCCTGGAGCCTGGCGATCATTGTGGCCGCCGCAGCGACCGGCATCCTGGTGGACTGGCAGGCGCCCGGCATCGGGCGCTATACGAGGGACTGGCTGATGCGGGCGCGCGGACCGCTTCCGGTTCCCGAAGAGTTGGCGATCGTGGCCATCGACGAAGCCAGCATGGCGCGGTTTGGCCGCTTTCCATGGTCGCGCCAGGTCATCGCCCGCACCATCGACGCGCTGTCCGCCGCCCGCCCGAAGGTGATCGCGCTCGACGTACTCTTCACCGACCCCACCACGCAGGAAGACGACGACAACCTGGCGCGGTCCATCGGGCACGCCGGGAACGTGGTGGTGGCCGCGCAACTCACCGATTCTCCGGTGCATGGCGGACCGTCGCGCTGGCTGCTGCCGCTCCCCGCCATCGAACGCGCCGCCGCCAGTGTGGGGCATGTGAACGCGCAGACCGAACAGGACGGCATTGTGCGTCAGGTGGCTATACGCCTGGCCGACGACGAGGGCCGCTCTTACCGTGCCATGCCGGTGGAGGCCGTGCGGATTGCCGACGGCACACCGGAGCAAGGCATTACCGATGAGCAGGGTGCGCTGCTGCTGGGGGCGCGCACCATCCGGCTCGACACGGCGCCGCCGGCAATCGCGATCGTCCCCTCGGCATCCACCCGGGTATTGCACGGCGGGCGGGTGACGATCGACTATATCGGTCCGGCGGGATCGTTCGGGCCGGTTACTTACAGCCTTTCCGATGTGGTGGCCGGGCGCGTGCCGGCCGAAAAACTGCGCGACAAGTTCGTACTGATCGGCGCCACCGCCGCCTCCCTGGGGGAGCGCGTCGCCTCGCCGTTCGTGCGCTACACCGATGCCCGCGCCGATCAACACGGCGCGCTGATACCGGGCGTGGAAGTGCTGGCCAATACGATCCACGTAATTCTGAGTTCGCGGTATTACGCGGAGTCTTCCGACCTGGCGGCGTTTCTGTGGGGCGCCACAGTGGCGCTGCTCACCCTGCTATTGCTCGAATGGGCGCAGGGCGGCCATGAGGTTCTGAAGCAACTGGGTGTGCTGGTGGGAATGGGGGCGCTGGTGGTGCTGGCGAGCTACGTGGCGTTTCTCAAGCTGTTGGTTTATCCACCCATGGTGGCGTGCCTGGTGGCCTTCGCCTGCGCGGGACTGCTGGGTCTGTTGCGGCGATCGCTGGTGGCCAGTGCGCGGTTGGACTCCAACATCGCGGAACTGGCGCTCTCGGGCGATCTGCTGGCGCCGGCGGGCCCCGGCATTCCGGGCCCTTACCATTGGGCGAAAGACGGTCCGGTTTCTCTGTCGCGCGGGTGGCTGCCCAGGGGCCTGGAATGGAAAGCGCGGTTTCTGAGCGAACTCAACGCCCGCCTGCTGGATCGCGCCAAGTTCGTCAACTTCGCCCTGCGCTCCGTGGAGGACGGCCTGCTCATCGCCGATTCCGACGGGTTGATCACGTTTGCCAACCGCAGCGCCGGAGCGATTCTGGGTGTGCCCGCGCGCGGCCTGGTGGGGCAAAACCTGACCCAACGCCTGCCCGGATCGGTGGACGCGGAAACCATCGCCCGCGTGGTCGGCGAGCGCGGCCATGTGGAGCGCGAGATCAGCATACGGGGATTGCGCACGCTGCAATACACGCTGCGGCTGGCGGCGGTTTCCGCCGATGAGAAGGGCGACGGCCCGGTGCTGGGTATTGTCGCCTCGCTTTCCGACGTCACCCGGCAATACGAACTACAGCAGACCAAGAACGACGTGATTTCACTGGTCTCTCATGAAATGCGCACCCCGCTGACCGCCATCCAGGGGATGACGGAACTGCTGGCCGCCTACGATGTGGAACCGGGGCGCCGCCGCGAAATGAACCTGGCGATCAACGATGAGGTCAAGCGCCTTACACGCATGATCACGGGGTACCTGGACATCACGCGGCTGGAGAGCGGGGCTACTGAGTTACGGCTCTCGCCGGTGCGCGCGGCGAGCCTGCTGGAGCGCATCCTGATCCTGCTGGAACCGGTGGCCGCGCAGCGCAAGATCCGCCTGGTGCGCAGCGTCCCGGCCGATCTGCCCCCCTTCCTGGCCGATGCCGACCTGCTCTCGCGCGCCGTGGAGAATCTGGTTTCCAACGCCATCAAGTACAGCCCGGACGCGACGGCCGTCACGCTCTCCGCACGCGCCGAGGACGAGTACATCGCCATCGAGGTGGCCGACCAGGGATACGGCATTTCCGAGGCGGATATCGCGCGGGTATTCGATAAGTTTTACCGCGTTCCGCGGGTGCAGGACGCGGATGTGCCCGGCACGGGTCTCGGCCTGGCACTGGTTCGCGAAATCGCGGAACTTCATCACGGCTCCATTTCTGTCCGGAGCGAAGTCAACCAGGGTTCCACCTTCACCCTGCGGATTCCGCGCAACGAGGCCCGCAAGGAGTCATAACATGTCTAATCAATCTCATATTCTGATCGCCGACGACGAACGCTCCATCCGCCTGATGCTGGAAACCGGGCTGACCCTCAACGGTTTCCGGGTGACCAGCGTGCGCAACGGGCGCGAGGCGCTGGAGGCCATGTCCGCCGGCAAGTTCGATGCCGTACTGAGCGATATCTACATGCCCGATTTGGGCGGCCTGGAACTGGTGGACGCATTGCGCGCGGTGGACCCGAATCTGCCGATCGTGCTGATGACGGCGCAGGGTTCGCTGCAAGTGGCGGTGGAGGCGGTGACCCGCGGCGCCAGCGATTTTATCGGCAAGCCCTTCGATATCTCGGCCGTGGTGGACCTGCTGCGGCGCCTGCTGGAGGCGCGCCGCGAAGCCGACGCGGTTCCCGCCGCCGAACCGGACTTGCAGCTCACGCAGGCCGGCCTGGTGGGCCGCAGCGCCCCCATGATCGTGGTTTACAAGTTGATTGCGCAGGCGGCGCGTACCGAGGCGACGGTGCTCATCCTGGGAGAATCCGGCACCGGCAAGGAACTGGTGGCGCGCGCCATCCACGACTTCAGCTCGCGCCGCGCGCGTCCGTTCCTGAGCGTGAACTGCAGCGGCCTCACCGACACGCTGCTGGAAGCCGAACTCTTCGGACACACACGGGGGGCGTTTACGGGCGCCACAGGGGAACGCGCGGGACTCTTTGAAGCCGCCGACGGCGGCACGCTTTTCCTGGACGAACTTGCCTCCACCAGCCCTGCATTTCAGCAGAGCCTGCTGCGTGTCTTGCAGAGCGGCGAAGTGCGGCGCGTGGGCTCCACCCAATCGCGCCGCATGAACGTGAGGGTAATTGGGGCGAGCAACGCTCCGCTGCGCGAGCTGGTGGCGGCGGGCACGTTCCGCGCGGACTTGTACTACCGGCTGAGCGTACTGAGCATCGAGCTGCCGCCTTTGCGCGACCGCACCGGCGACGTGGAACTGCTCACGGGCCACTTCCTGAAAAGCTTCCGCGATGCCGGCGACGCCCCGCTGCACCTCACCCGGGAAGCGGCCGAGGCGCTAGGGGCGCACAACTTCCCGGGCAACGTGAGGGAACTGGAAAATGCGCTGCGCCGCGCGGTGGCCCTGTCTTCCGGCGGCGTGGTGACCATCGATTGCCTGCCGCCCGAAATCGGCGTCCGCCGGGCAAAGACCGCGGTGGCGGAGCGTCCCGAACAGCGTCTCATCGCCGACCGTCCCAACATGGAGGAATTACAGCGCCGCTATTTGCAGCTTATCCTGGAAGAGACGGGTTGGAACCGCCGCCGCGCGGCCGCCGTCCTTGATCTTGACCGCCGGACGATCCAGCGGCTGATCGCCCGCTATCAGTTGCACGGGGCGGCAGACCCCGAAGGCGAAGCCGAACTGGAGACGGAGGACGAATCCGCGGAAAGGCACATGGATATCGCGTGAGAGAGCGGAAGTGGGGCGCCCCGCACGGCTGCCCAGCCCCGATGGTCGCGTTCACCCTCGCGCTATTCAGCGCTTTGTGTTCGTACGCCCAATCGACGTCTGTAGTGGCGCGCGCCGCCGGGGTGACGGGCCAGGCAGTCCTGCTGACGCCCGGTCTGGCGCCGCTGGTGCTGACCGCCGGGTACATTTTGAACCCCGGCGACCGCATCGATACGCGGGGTGGCGGGCGGGTGGTGATCGATCTGAGCGACGGCAGCATGGTGGTGGTGGCGCCAGAGTCCGTCGTGACGCTGAAGGACTATCGGGCGGCGGGATCGCTGCGCGAACTTTTCGGTATCACGCTGGGCATGGTACGGGTCAAGATCAACCACTTCGCCGGCAAGCCGAACCCATACCGGATGAACAGTCCCACGGCCTCGATCGCGGTGCGCGGCACGGAATTCAGCATCGAAGTGGACGCTGAGGGCACCACACAGGTGGTGGTTTTCGAAGGCGCGGTGGAAGTGACGAGCCTTGCCAATCCGCTCCGACGGGTGCTGATCGAGGCGGGCCGCGGCGTGCTGGTACAGGGCGGTCAGGACTTTCACCTTATCGGCGCCAACGCGCCGCCGGGCAACCGCGACGCGGGCGATCGCAATGGCCAACAGGAGCGGGCCAAACCGGCCCAACAGGCCAGCGCGCGCGCGCAGGAAGGCCATTCCGAAGGCCCGCCGCCGCCCATCCCAAGCGCTCCGCTGCCGCCGCAAGCGCCCACTCCGCAAGCCGCCGCCGCGGTACCGGCGCACGGCGAACCCGACCGAGACGATACGCCGCGGGCCACCGCGAGCACCTACGACCGTTATCTGGCGGGCCTGGTGGATATCGCACAAGTGCCGTTTCTGTTTCGCTTCAACGCGTTTGCCGAAGCGCACCTGGACGCTCTGGAGAACCCAGCCTACTCCACCGAATTCCGTAGCGCCGAGGGGCGGGTGTTCATCCTGCCGACGTTCCGCGGGGCGCGAACGCTACAGGAATACCAGTCCGCGTTCGGTCCGGCCGGCAGCCTGCCGAGCGACTACAGCGTGTCGCCGCAGGTTTCCTTTTTTGCGCCCGCCGGCGGTTTCACAATTGGCGGCAGCGCTTCGGTGTCGCGGGTAGGGAACACCACGCTCACGGCGACGCCGAATTACGCGCCCGGCGAACTGGAACAGATGCCGCAGTCCCCGTCGCAGACTAGCGGCAGTTCCAGCGGCACCTTCTACTCCGGCGCGCTGGTGGCGGCGCGGCGCGT
>JADGNS010000253.1 GCA_017883355.1 Candidatus Solibacter sp. | reverse complement strand
GGCGCCCAGCGTGAACACCACCTGGTGCTCTTGCCCCGGCGCCAGATCGAAAGGCACCTGCATGGCGCCGCAGGGGTCCAGACCGGCGCCCGTTCTCCCGGACAGCCGCGAACGGCTCATGGCCGCCGGCGCGCCCAGCGTCCCGTTGCGTCCCAGGAACTCCCGCCGGTCGCCGGTCACCGTCCGCTCGATCTCGCTTGTCGCGAAGAACCCCACCCGGCCGGCGAACGCCGTGTTGTAGGCGTTGCGCGCGAACATCGCCCCCCCGGCATGGTCCATCTCCGTCACCACGTGCATCGCCGATTTCGGCCGCAGATCGCCCAGCACCCATTCCACATACCCGGTCGCCGAGAGCCTGCGCGCGCGGCTGCCGTTGTTGCGGATCTTCAACACGGTGAACTTCACCGCCGCATCGCTCGCCACGTACACGGTTACTTCCGAGTGGATTCTCCCCTCGCTGTGTTCGAACACGCTGTAGCCGAATCCGTGCCGGCTCACGTAAGGCTCGATTCCCCGGCTCGGCATCGGCATCGGCGACCAGAAATGCCCCGTCTCCTCGTCGCGGAGATAGTACGCCTCCCCGCTGGTGTCGCTCACCGGATCGTCGCCCCACGGAGTCAGCCGGAACTCGTGCGCGTTCTCCGCCCACGTATAGGCGAGGCCGCTTTCCGAAACCACCGTTCCGAAGTTCGCGTTGGCCAGCACGTTTACCCACGGCGCCGGCGTTACCTGGCCCTCGGTGGTGCTGATGATGTACTCGCGCCCATCCGGCGTGAATCCCCCCAATCCGTTAAAAAAGAGCAGGTCGCCGCGCGGCGCCGCCGGGATCGCCCGTGCCGGCCGGTAAGCCCGCACCGGCGCCAGATCCGCCACCACCGGCACCGGCGTTTCCCCGCTCGCCACCTGCTCCGCCAGCGTGCCCCGGCTGTCGCTCAGGATGGCCCGCGCCACCGTTTGCAGCAGGATCCGGTCCTCCGCCGCAATCTGGTCCGACGGCCGCACGAAGATGCCGCCCGGATGATCCTTCACGATGCCGTCCGCACCCGCCGAGATCATGCCCAGGATCTGCTCGTGCAGCGCTTGCCGGTAGCCGGAATGGTCTTCGTTCCAGATCATCAGGTCCACCGCCAGCCCCTTCAACCGCCAGTACGCCTGGGCCTGAACCAGTTGCCGGACCAGATCGAGGTTCGCCGGGTCGGCAATCTGCAGCAGCACGATCGGCAAATCGCCGGAAATCGAATAGCCCCACAGCCCGCTCTGCCCCCGCCGGTTCTGCGCCAGCAGCCCGGCATCGGCGCGCAATGCCCGGCTGCCGTACACAATCGCGCCCGCCAGTTGCCCGTAAAGTTGCGCGTCCGCCTCGGTCGCATTGATCTGCCGCAACAGCACCTGGCTGTGCGTCCACGCCAGTTCGAATACCCGGTCCGCCAGCCGCCGGTCGCGGTACTTCTCCACGAGGAGTAGACTGGCTTCCCGCGTCTGCGCGATTCCCGTCACGATATCCACCGTGACGCTCTCTCCCCCGTCCAAGGCGATCTGCCGCCGGATGGCCACGATCGGGTCCAGCACCGCGCCATCGCTGCCGGAGAGCGCCGCCGTTCCCCTCATCGCCTGCGGATTGGCCACCGTGTTCCCCCGGCCGATGAAGCGCATCCGGTCGGTTTCGTAGCTGGCCTCCTCCGCTTCGGCGCCGTGCACCGCCATCAGATGGCACAGCCATGGCGGCCGCTCTTCCTTCGATCGCCCCCGCCGCGTGCACACAATCGCCTGCTGTTCCTTCAGAATTTCCGTCTGCACGAACAGGTTGCTGAACGCCGGATGCAGCGCGTCGGCCGCCGCCGAGGTCAGCACGACCTCCGCGTAGCTGGTCACTTCGATGGTCTTGCGCGAGCGCGTCGTGTTGGTGATGTTGATGCGCCGTAACTCGATATCGTCTTCCGGCGAAACCGCAATCTCCGTGTGCGTGTCGAAGCCGCGGTCCCTGCGCCGGAACTCCGCCCGCGCGTCGGAGAAGATCGCCTCATAGCTCTCTGGCGGCTGCAAGGCCGGCTGAAACGCGGCCGACCAGAACGGGCCTCCCGGCAGCGCCCGGATATAGCAGAAGGCGCCCCAGTTGTCGCACGTAACGTCTTCCCTCCACCGCGTCACCGCCAGATCGTGCCAGCGGCTGTACCCGCCGCCCGCGTTGGTGATCATCACGTGATAGCGGCCGTTCGATAACAGTTGCAGCTCGGGCGAGGGCGTGTCCGCGTAGCGGATCACGCGCACGGGCGTTTCCTCGCCGGCGGCCGCGGCCCGCATGTCCGATACCTCCGCCAGCCGCGAATAGATGGCCATCGCCCGCGGCACGCGCTCCTGCAACAGCAGCGTGGTCGCCTGGAACAACGGGTCGCTGCCGAACCGTTTCTGCATGGGCCGGTCCAGCAGCAGATGCGCGAACGCCAGCAGGCTCATGCCCTGGTGATGCGCCATGAAAGAGCGCACCACCGCGTGGAGTTGTCCCCGCGGCACGCGCGATGGCGTATAGTCGATGGCTTCGTATAAACCGTATGTCCCCTCGAAGCCCCCTCTCGATAGTCTTTCCAGGTTGCTGCACGCCTCCTCCGGCGCCACCATCAGGGCCAGCACGGACGCATACGGCGCCACCACCAGATCGTCCGCCAGCCCGCGCTTCAACCCCGTGCCGGGCACCCCGAACGCCCGGTACTGATAGTTCAGATGCGCGTCCACGGAGTTGTATCCCGATTCCGATACACCCCACGGCACGCCCTGCTGTTCCCCGTACTCGATCTGTCTGGCCACCGCGGCCCGATACGTCTGGTCCAGCAGCGTGTTCTCGTACGTCGGCATCACCACCAGCGGCATCAGGTACTCGAACATCGAGCCGCTCCAGGAGAGCAACATCGGCTCGCCGCCCGCCGTCACCAGCAGCCGGCCCATCGCAAACCAGTTATCCTGCGGCAAGTGCCCTTGCGCGATTCCCACGAAGCTGCACAGCCGGGCCTCCGACGCCAGCAGATCGTAGTAGCTCGCGTCCGCGCGGTGCTCGCTCACGTTGTAGCCGATGGTCAGCAGATGACGCGCCCGGTCGAACAGGAAGTCGTACTCCATCTCCGCGAACTCGCCCGCCTGCACGGCCAGGCTCTCCGCCGCCCGCATCCTCGCCCGGGCATGCAACACCTGCGGCGCGGCGCCGGCCATCGCCGCCACTTCGCGTAACGTGGGCATCCCTTCGGTCCCGTCCGGGGCGAGAAAGGCAATTTCCTCCAGCGCCGACCTGCATTGTCCCGCCAGCGCTCGCGCCCACCGCCGCGTATCGAAGAGATGCGGTCCGTTGACCGCGCCGGTGGCCGCCGCTTCCAGCCGTTCCAGCAGCAGGCGGATCTCCGGCAGGGTCGCGGGCGGTCGCACGCTCGCGCCCTCCAACTCCGCCAGCATGGCTGCCAGTTCGGCCGGAGGGGAGCCTCCGTTGGCGTCCACCAGCGTGCCGAGCGTGTCGTTCAGCCCGTCGAACCATCGCGGGTTCACGATTCTCTGGTCGGGGAGCGCCACCAGCCCTGGGCGTAACGTGAGCAGGTGGGCCGCCAGGTTCCCGCTGTCTACGGTCGAAATGTAGATCGGCAGCAGCGGCTTCAGCGACTGCGTGTCGTACCAGTTGTAAAAGTGGCCCCGGTACCGTTCCAGCGATTGCATCGTATGGAAGGCGTTGCCCGTTCGCTCGGCGAACTCGCCGGCCGTGATGTACCCGAAATCGTAAGCCGCCAGATTCGCCAGCAGGGAAAGCCCGATGTTCGTCGGTGAGGTGCGGTGCGCAATCCGTGCCACCGGATGCTCCTGATAGTTGTCCGGCGGCAGCCAGTTGTCCTCGGGGCCTGCGAAGGTTTCAAAGAAGTCCCAAGTCTTGCGCGCCAGTTTGCGCAGGAACCTCATCTGTTCGTCCGTCAAACGCGATGCGCGCGGCGGCACCGGCCGGCTGAGCCACCACGCGATGCTCGGCGACATGGCCCAGAGTGCCCACATCGGCCAGGCCACCAGCAGTGCGGTCGGCCGGTATGACGTGAGATAGACCAGCGCCGCAAACGCCATCACCGGGCCGATCCACATCGTCTGCCACGCTGCCGGATGGCTGCTTCCGCAATTGCGGCCGGAGTCGCTCGACACGCTCCATTCCAGCAGCCGGCGGCGCGTCACCAGCGTCCGCCACAGCGTGCGCAGAATCGCGTCCAGGCTGAAGTACGCCTCGTAAGGCAGGCACGCCAGCGTGAAACTACCCTGCGAGAGGTGCGTGGTGGCGCCGCGCAGGCTCGATCTCAGGTGCTGGCCCCACAGGACTTCGCCGGGTTTTCGCACCAGGTCCAGCAGGGACGAGGATAAGGCCGGAATCACCACGATGCCGACGATGGCCAGGGTCCAGAAACCCGGAACCGGCAACAGCGCCCAGGTCAGCAGGAACAGCAAGGTCAGCGCCACCGGCACCACGCTGCGCCGCAGATTGTCGAATAGCTTCCATCGCGAAAGCGCGCTCAGCGTATTCCTGTGCCGCCCCCCGGCCCCCGGAACCCAGGGCAGCAGCCAGCGCAGCAATTGCCAATCGCCGCGAATCCAACGATGCCGCCGGCTCACGTCGGCGCTGTACCGCCCCGGGTATTCCTCGTACACCTGCACATCGGTCAGCAGACCGCAGCGCGCGTAGCACCCCTCCACCAGATCGTGACTCAGAATTCGGTTATCCGGAAACCGCCCTTTCAGCGCCCGCTCGAACGCATCCACATCGTAGATGCCCTTGCCGATGAACGAACCCTCTCCGAACAGGTCCTGGTATACATCCGAAACGGCGCGCGTATAAGGGTCGATCCCCGGCTCGCTTCCAAACAGCCGCGCGTAACGCGGTTGCGCGGATCCCGGCAGGCTCGCCCCCACTCTGGGCTGCAGGATGCCGTATCCCTCGCAGACGCGCTCCTCCTCAACGCAGTACCGCGCGCGATTCAACGGATGCGCCATCGCGCCCACCATTTGCCGTGCCGCATCGCGCGGCAACTGCGTATCGGTGTCCAGCGTGATCACGTACTTCACGTTGGCCAGCTTCGCCATTTCTCCAACCATCAGCGAGAAGGCGTCCGGCGGGCCGCCGCGCAACAGCGCATTCAAGGCGCCGAGTTTGCCGCGTTTGCGCTCGTAGCCCATCCAGAGGCGTTCCTGCGCGTTCCAACGGCGCGGGCGATGCAACAAAAAAAAGCATCCGCCGCCGGACTGGTACCGCGCATTCAGGTCTTCGATTCCCTGCCGCGCCCGGCCCAGCAGCCTCTCATCCTCCGGCTGTACCTCCGCGGCGGCATCGCAAAAGTCCGTCAACAGGCCGAAATGCAGGTTCTCGTCCCGGTTCGCCAGGAACCGCACCTCCAACGCTTCCATCAGTTCCTCAACGTTGCCGCCCGGGGTAAGCATGGTCGGAACCACCACCAGGGTCCGGCACTCCGGCGGAATGCCCGCGGAAAAGTCCATCCGCGGCAGCGCCTGCGGCGCGGCCAGCAACGTCACCACCCAATTCACCAGGGCCACCGCCAGTTGGCTGGCAGCCACCATCGAGAGAACGCCGATCAGGCCGAGCGTCCAGACATTCACCGGGGCGCTGTGGGCCTTGGCTACGAGCAGTCCCGTCAGAGTCAACGTGATCCCTGCGATTCCGCCCACGTAGAGCAGCACCGGCGACCTGCGGCAGGCCCTCTCCACCCGCTCCCCGGCCGGCAGGCGCGCCGCCATCGCACGCTCCAGTTGTCCCAATCCCTCGCCGATCAGGTAGTATCCAACGTGCGCCGCGCGGTCCTCGCTGCCCTTGGCCGCGCCCTCCAGCGTCAGCTCAATCGCCTTTCGCGCCACCTCGCATTCCACGCGCCCGCTGTGTTTGGCAATCTTCTCCACCACGTGGCGGTAGCGGTCGCGAGTGGCGAACTCCATCTTCCCGTAGACTCCCCCGGCGTCCTCCCGCAGAGTCCGCTCCACCACGCTCATCGTCTCCACGAACTTGCGCCAGTCGAGCGCGCTCAGGTAGCGCAGGCTGCCGATGCTGTTGCTCATCGACACCTGGCTGGCGGCCTGTTTCTGGTTCTCCGCCTGCACCATTTGCTGAATCGTCCAGCCGGATTCGGAGAGACGCTGGGCGATCCACGTGAGCGGCAGCGCCAGAGTAGGGCCCTGCCCCTGCAAGCGCCGCGTCAGTTCGGCCACGAACGCGCTCTCCATCGGCGGGTCCGATCGCGCCATATCGGCAATGCCCACGATCAGGTTCTTCGGATCCTTCTCCGCCGTCTCGATCAGTTGGTCGGCCCACTCGTCGGCGCGATTCCGCCCCGTACGATCCGTGGCGATGAGCGCCGCCACCCGCCGCAGATTCTCGATCAGCGCCAGGCGCAACATGATCGGCAGCGCCCACAACTCGCCCAGATCCAGCGGCGTCGCCGTCTGGTACGCGGCCACAAAGCTGGTCAGGCTTTCCGGGTCCACCCGTCCGTCGCCGTGCGCGATGATCTCTAGCGCAATGTCGTACACCCGTGGCAGGCCGGCGGAGGCTCCGGTCGCGAGGCGGGGCAATTCCCGGCTGTACGCCTTCGGCAAGTGCCGCTTGGCCGTCCGGATCTGCTCCTCGATCAGATAGAAATTGTCCAGCAGCCACTCGCCCGCGGGGGTGATCTGCCGTTTGGCGGCCACCGCCTCGTTCATCAGCCCGTGGACGCCCGTCAGCACGCTCTCGTTCTCGGCGAGCCTTGCCAGCAATTGGTCCGGAGCCCGTCCCGGGCTGAGTTTGTGGAGACCCGCCAGCGTCCTGCCATGCAGCTTCATCTGCTCGGCGCTGAACAACGCCGCGCGCAACGGCGGGGCGTCGCCGTATTTTCCCGAACCATTGCGCGAG
>JADGNS010000252.1 GCA_017883355.1 Candidatus Solibacter sp. | reverse complement strand
TCGCGCTGCCATCGGCGCCGAAGGCGCGCAGCGGCATAATCGCGGCATCGGGAGCGACCAGGTGGATCAGTCCGGCGACCATGGTGCCATGCCCGAAGGCGGGGAACTTCTTCCCGTCGAGGATGGGGGTGGTTTCCTGATCCAGGATCGGCGTGGTCTCCTGCTGCAGGACAATGGCGGTGCCGCCATCGAGGATGGGGGTAGTCTCCTGATCCAGAATCGGAGTGGTCTCCTGATCCAGGATGGGCGTGGTTTCCTGGTTCAAGTCGGCGACTTCCTGGCCGCCCGGAACGTTGTGGACGAAGTCCCAACCCGACTTCAGCGAGTTATTCAACACGGAGTGGCTGAAATCCACGCCGGTGTCGATGGTGGCGACAACGGCTCCGTCGCCGGTGGACAGGATGTGCGCCAAGTCCATTTTGATGATGTCGGTGGCGGGCTGGTTGACATAGGCCGAGGCAGCGTAGGAATCGTGGTAGCGGATGAGGGTGCTCGAAATCCGCAACCCCGCCGCGGCGGCGCTGGCCGGGTGTACGGTAGCGGCGGCCTTAATCCCCGGCAATTGGACCAGCTTTTCCGGTTCCGCGCTACTGACGGCGAACTCCATCGACAGATTTTGCAGCACGGTGCCAGGAACAGGACCATTCGACGAAAGAACGTGATAGCCGGCGGCGGAGCCGGTGAGCGATTTCACGACTGTGAGACCGTGGCGTTTGGCGATTCCATTGACATCGCCCGTCACCTTCACAAGGTACCGATCTTCAGCAAAAGCCCCGAGAGAAAAGAGCATCACCAGGAGGGTGACGCGTACCGAGGTGTGGAGTCTGCGTAACATGATGAGTTTCCCTTTGGACGCTACTGCTTTTCCGCTGTCCGCTTGTGCGAGGACACCCGGTTCTGGTCGGCCGGTTGGTCCGAAATAAACTTCCGCAGCGGTACCTGAATGCTCTTGGAATCCCGCAAGTCGATACAAAGTTTGAGTTGCGACTGCTGGTCGTATTCCATTTGAAACTCGCCGAAGCGGTTACTCAGGGTCTCGGCGACCACTTGTTTACCCGATCGCAAACGGACCGGGAGGTTGCCCATCTCGACCTCGGGGGCCATGTGGTTGGTGATCTGCCCGACCACGGCGGCGCGAGAGGAGTTCAATTCCGGCTCGATGCGCAGGTCCACCGAGCAATCTCCGGCGCGATACAATCCCTGCCAGCCCAACTGCCAGGTGGCGCGCAGCCCAACCGCGGAAGGGACCAGAAAACTATCGAAGATCAACTCGATGGGCAGGCGGTTGCCGCCCTTCGGGCGATCGTGAACCCGGACCGGGAAGATGGCGCGTGCCAGGCGAACCGTCGATTCGGGTACCGGGTGCGTATCCAAAGCGGGACACGTAGCGGCCAGCATGGTGGTAAAGTCCGAGAGATGGCGGCACTTCTGGCATCCGCTTTGGAGGTGGCCCTGCATCTGCGTGCCTTGCTCACCCGCCAATAGTCCTCTGGTGAAATCCGCCCATTGATCGATTCCGTAGTGCTTCATAAAATCTCGCTGACTCCTCTTCGGTTGGTCTTTCTGCCGTGCGGCTCAACGTCCATTCAATATTAAGAGGGGTACGGATCGCTATTTTTCGATATAGGCTACGAGGATATTTTTTTCTACGAGCACTATCAGTACCTTTCGAAGTTTAGCGGAGTACGGGGTAGTACCGACAAGTTCTCGAAAGGATACGTAGTACTGGGGGTGGACACCCGGCACTTTCACAGATACTTGCCCACCAGGACAAAGGGTGCCCAATAGTAGGGGTGGGCGTAGCGGCTGCGGATTTCAGCCATCGCCTGTTGGACTGCTTGTGCCTTATTCTGGTTAGCCTTGAGGGCCTGGTAGAAGAGCTTCATGAACTCCGCCGTGCTGCGATCGTTGACGTCCCAGAGGGTCACCAGGACTCCCTGAGCGCCGGCGTAGAGAAGTCCGCGAACCAGGCCGAGGAGTTCATCGCCGCCCACGACCATGTTGAGGCCGGTGCCGCACCCGCTCAGGGTCACCAGTTCGGAGGGCAAGTTCAACTGGTAAAGATCGAACAGGCTGAGCTGGGAATCGCCCAAGCCGATGGAACTGAACATCGGATTGTCCTGGCGGAACCAGCCATGGGTGGCGATATGCACGAAGCGGCTCTGCGCGCCTCTTTCGCGCAGGACCTGTGCGGTGGCGGCGGATCCCAGAAAGACCTGGCTATCCGGGAGCACGCTGGCGACGGCGTGCACTTCGTCGGCGATCTGCGGCGCGGCGGCGTCGGGTATGCCGAGAACGAGCGAACCGCCGGACGGGCCCACCGGTTTGGTGGAGCACAGGTAATAGACGCTGGCACTGGGAGTGTAGGAGAGGGTAAAGCGTTGGCCCAGCACCTCGCCCCGGGCGTCGGGCAGGGCGTGGAAGGGCAGGTAGTGCAGAAAATCATGGGGCGCGACGATCAGGTGGCGGGCCGACTTGAGGTGGTCCGCGATGGGGGCGATGAGTTGCTTGTGGAATTCGTGCAAGTGGGCGTTGGTGGCATCCAGCAACTGGTGATGGAAGAGTTTGACGTAGTCCGGGCCGAGTCGGAATTTGGAAAGCTGGAAGCGCAGCAGTTGGAGGACGCGGCGGAGACGCGAAGCCGACCCGGCGGGCACAATTTTGAGGCTGTCGCGGGAAAGCAGGCAGGCGTGGAAGGTGTCGCCGACGCGGTAATACTGCACCAGAATCGCGTCCTCGGGGAGGGAGGCGCGGATGGTCTCGATGGGCACGGAGCCCGCCGTTTGCAGGTTGGAATACTCGGCGTCTTCGACCCGCAGATTGGCCAGGGATTCCACCAGGCGCTGCTCGCAATCGCGGGCGGCGCGGCGCAGTTTGACGAGTTGCGGCGCCATGAGATTGGCGGCGCGGCCCTCCTGGAGCTGAATCGTACGGCTGTACCAGTTGAGTTCGCCGCGCAGGGCGTTGACCTGGTCCACGAGGGCGCGCTCGGTCTTGCGCGAAGCCGGCAGACCCTGGGAGCGAAACGCGATGAGATCGGCCAGGCTGCGCGACTTGGCCTGTTCAATGTAAGCGAAGGCGGTCTCGAGGATGGCGGGGGAATGGTCCCGGCCGAGGCACATGCGCACCAGGGCTTCGTAGACTTCCAGTTTGTCCTTGAGGAAAGCGATCTTCATTTCCTCGGCTTTGAGATGGCTGCGCAGGTTTTCGAGGTGGTGGTGCGCGGCGAGGTAGGCATGCCAGGCGGCTTCGGGCGCGTCCAGGGCTTCTTCGACGACGCCGAGCACGTACCAGGCCTGGTAACTGAGCGCGGGGGTTCCGGCCTGTTGGAGGCGATCGAGAGCGGTCAGACAGACCTGCTTGGCTTGCGCGGCCTGGCCGCGATCGAGGTGGATGCGGGCGAGCAGCAACTGGCAGAGCACGCTCTTGGTGAACAGGGGCGAAGGGGCGAAATAGTCGAGCGCCCGCTGGCAGAGCTGGAGTGCTTCGTCGAGGCGGTGATCCTGGCGGTAAACCAGGGCCTGGTAGAGATCGATGGTGGCAATCCAGGCGTGATTATTTTCGCGATCGAAGAGGCGGCGCGCTTTTTCGAAGAGGTCCAGGGCAACGGACGTCTCACCGTGGTGAGTGAGTGAGATGGCGAGGTTGGTCTGGGCCTTGGCCGCTTCGTAACCCATCCCGAGTTGGAGGAAAGCTTTCTGGGCGCGGCCGGCCAGGTGGGCGCCCTCCTCGCTGAGATTCAGCTCGAGGTACATCTCCGACTGATCGAGATCGCAGAGGGCCTCGCGGTAGGCGTCGCCCTGGGTGCGGCAGTTCTCGCGGGCGGCGCGGTAGAGCTCGATGGAGTGAGTGTATTCGCCGCGCAGGTAGTAGAGGTAGGCGATGTTGTAGTCGGCCACGGCGACCAGCATCGGCATCTGAACCAGGACGCAGTAGGCGCGGGCGTTTTCGTAGGTCGCCAGGGCTTCGGGGAACTGGTTGAGGGCGATCTGGCAGGTAGCGGTGTTCTTGAGCGAGATGGCGACATCCTGGGCCTCGCCGATTTCCAGGAAGGCGCGGTAGGCGCGCTGGTAGAGTTCCAGCGCCTCCTCGAAGCGGTCCTGGCGGTACAGGATGTTGCCCATGTTAGCGTCCAGCCGGGCCAGGCGGAGGCGGTCTCCCAGGCGTTCGAAGATCTGCCGCGCGCGCTGTGCGTGGTCCATGGCTTCGGGGTAGCGGCTCAGGTAGATGAGGCTTTGCAGGGAGCTGTTGAGGGTGCGGCCGGCCTCGAGCGCGTCTCCCAGGCGCTCATAGATGGCCAGCGACTCCAGGTAGAGATCCACGGAAGCTTCGTATTTGCGCTTGCGGTAGGAGATATGGCCGAGGGCGCGGAGGCTGGCGGCCCGCGAGGCATCGTCGCCCAGGCGTTCGGCGAGCAGCGAGGCGGCGCGGGCCGCGCGCTCGGCCTGCTGGATGTCCACGTGCAGCAGACGCACCACTTCGTCGTACAACGCGGTGACGGTCTGGGGCCGCAAGAACTCCGGGTTGGATAGCAGGAGCCGGCGGCGGCGCTGCGGATTGGGCTCGGCGGCCAGATTCACGAGCAGCGCTTTCAAAGCGGACGGCTTGCCTGGAGACTCGGGCACTAGAACCCCTTCTCTTCCAAGAGTTTCTTGAGCCGCTTGAGGCAGCGGCCGCGAATGAAACCGATGGAACCGGTGGCCAGTTTGAGACGGCGGGCCACTTCGTTGTACGGCATGGGCGGGTGTTCGAAAAAGAGGAGTTCGATCATCTGGCGGCAGCGGGGCGGCAGTTGGCCGATGGCCTCGCGCACCATCTGCTCCCGCTCGACCGCCGCCAGGACATCGGGCGGAATGGCCTCCAGGGCGCTGAGGTTCTCGAGTGCATCCCCATCGAGATCGCCCTGGCGTTTGAGATGACGGCTTTTCCAGTGATAGCACTTGTTGGTGGTGACGCGGATCAGCCATCCCTGCAAGGCTTCGGGATCGCGCAGGCGGGGGAGTTCGTTGAAGAGATCGAGGCAGACGGCCTGGAAAATGTCGGCCGCGTCCTGGGGGGACGCGCCGTAGCGCAGCGGGATCGCGTAGATCAGGTTCTTGTAGCGATCGAGCAGAGCGCTCCAGGCGCGCTCGTCGCCGGCCAGGCATTGGGCGACGATGCGGGTATTACTCCACTGGGGCGCCGGCCGGCTCACTTACGCGCTCCCGCGTTGCCGTCCCGCCAGTACAACTGTTCGACATTCCACAGCGTATAGGGTTCGATGACAACCGGGTGGAAGTTGGCCAGATTTTTCTTAGCGCCGGCCAGCAGGTGGGGACTGACCAGCGGCACCAGCGGCTGGTTCTCGACCAGGATGGCCTGCACGCGGTCGAAGAGGCGTTTGCGTTCGGCATAATCGCGGGTGACGATCTGGCGGCGCATCAGGCGATCGATTTCCGCTTCCCAGGGCGTGGCGGGGGTCTTCTGCTCCGGATTCCAGAGGTGATTGCCGCCGCTAGAGAGCCAGACGACCATATCGGGATTGGGATCGGCATCCGGGCTGGCAAGAGCGAGCACGCAGGCTTCGTACTCATGGGTGCGCTGGACGCGTTCCAGAAGGCTGCGAAATTCCAATTGCACCACGTTGACGCGCATCCCGATCTGCTTCAGATCGTCCTGAATGAGGGTGGCCATCTGCAACCGTTCGGGATTGTTGTTGCTGGTCAGAATGGAGAATTCGACGGGGCGTCCTTCGGGATCGGCCAGAGCGCCCTCGCGGCTCCATTTGAAGCCGTCGGCGGCGAGCAACTGGCGCGCCCGTTCCACCGAACGGGTGGGCGCGGGGAGGGCGGAATTGATCCAGGCCTTGTTGCCGGGCGGTACGGGGCCCCCCAGCGGTACGGCGCGGCCCAGATAAACCAGGCGGACGATGGCGTCTCGGTCGATGGCGGCGGAAACCGCCTGGCGGAAGCTTTTGCGGCGCAGGAATGCCTGGTGGGCCGCGATCTCTGGCGCGACCGCGGAGGGCAGGTCGGCCAGATTGAAAAAGAGAAAGTTGTATTCCATGCTGGCGCCGGCGTCGGCCAGTTCGTAGCCCCGGCGCTCGCGGTCCTTTTCCAGGACGGCGAAGTTGCGCGCTCCCACGCGGTTGATGATGTCGCTTTCCCCGGCCTGAAAGCGCAGGAGCTGATTATCCTCGCTGCCGGCGAAGAGGAACACGAGCTCAGAGAGGTAAGGCAACTGGGCGCCGGCCTGATCGACCTTCCAGTAGTAGGGATTGCGTTCGAAGGTGATGCGCTGGCCGGCGACATACTCCTTGAAGCGGAAGGGCCCCAGGCCGGCGATCTCCGAGGGTGGCGTGGAAAGCGTCCAGGCGTCGGCCAGCTTGCCCTGTTTCCAGGCAGCCTCCAATTTGTGACGCGGGAGAATATAGACGCCGTCGAAGAGCCGGTCGGGAACCGAGTAGGGTTGGGGAAGATCGAAGGCGACGTGGTAGGCATCGAGCTTGCGCACACCGATGGGTTTGTCCTCCATCATGAGGAGGGTACGTTGCGGGGAGTGAACCTGCTCATCCAGGATGACCTGAAAGGTAAACACTACATCATCGGCATCGAACGGGTGGCCATCGGAGAACCGGATTCCCTGGCGCAGTTCGAGCTCCCAATGAAGCCCATGGTGAGACACTTTCCAGGACTTGGCGAGGGCGGGTTCGGTGGCCATCGACTGCCGGTTGATGTGAATCAGGTCGGCCATCAGGCGCTGCAGAACCTCGCGGGAACCGGAATCGGCGGCCGCCACCCAATTCAGGGTTTTCGGTTCGGTGCGTTGGGCGGAAACCAGGCGTCCGCCGGGGCGTCCCGGGGGGCCGGTAACGAGCAGACGGTCATCCGGCGCGGCGTGGAGAGTCCACACCAGGCAGAGCATGCCGAGAGCC
>JADGNS010000251.1 GCA_017883355.1 Candidatus Solibacter sp. | reverse complement strand
GGTGAAGGTGCGGAACCTCCGGTAGAAGGTCACCGACTCGGCTGGACCGAGCGCCACCACATCCTCTTTCGAGTTGTCGTCCAATGCCATGCCGCCGGTACGGCTCTGCACGCGGTGCTCTTCCATGTGGAAGTGAACCGGGTGGACCCACCCGCCGCCGCCGTTCTTAATGGTCCAGAGCTCGCCCGATCCCTTCTTCGGGAAGGCCATGGCCACGGTCGGGTCAAACGGCTTGCCGTTGACCAGCCACTGAATTTCTCCGCCGGCGGAGCCGCGCTGGAATTCGAAGGTACGCTGCGGCAGGTTGCCGGTGGCGATATCGTTCATCGGGATGTCCGGCAGATCGCGGAATTTGGCCGGGATCATGCTGTTATCCACCTCGCCGGGGGCCATGGCGCCGATGACGAACTTGAGCATCGGAACCTTGTAGTTCGGATCCGGCGCCTCGGGCATGCGCCCGGTCCCCATCTTGGACACGTTGACGAGGTAAACGACGTCGCCTTCTTTGGTCGGACTCCCGTCCTGGTACTTGCTGAAATCCACCACGACTTCGCGGCGCTTGGCCGGCCAGATCTGTTGCGAGTCCTTGATGACCGGCTTGGGCAGAAGTCCGCCATCGACGGCGATTTCGGTGAACTTCATGCACTGCTGGCCGCGGGGGAGCAGGTACTGTCCATCGGTCCCCGGAGCGGGCACCGGGGTGCCGCCGGCCATCAGCTTGAAGTCGTAGATGCGCGAGATCGAGGCGCCCAGCAACCGGAAACGATACTTGCGCGGCTTGACTTCGTAGACCGGATAAGACGTGCCGTTCACGTTGAAGATATCGCCCACGAAGCCGTGATCGGGGAAATGACGGAAGAACAGCTTGCCCCACCACTCGGGATGAGTTTCGCCGCATCCGTTGTGGAAATCCTTGTGCGGCGTGACGCCGTCATCGAGCCGGCAATCGGAGAAGACCAGCGGGATGTCAAAGTCGACGCGTCCCGTCGAGGCGTTGAGGACGCCGGGCAGGCGGAAACCCTTGGTTTCATCGCCGTTGTCCATCAGCGGATCGTAGATGGGATAGATGCCGGCCATGCCCTTGTAGACGTTGGCGCCGGTGTGGTCCATGCGGTGGTCGTGGAACCAGAAGAAGGACTGCTTCTCCTTTTCATCGCTGCCGGCGGGGTAGTTGAGATACAGGTTGTCCACATACATGCCGGGCTGGTAGGCGTTAGGCATCCAGTTGGGATTGCCGTCGCTCTGCGGCTCGGTGTGGCCGTTGTGCAGATGGGTGAGGAACGCCCAGTCGGGCGCGCCGAAGTCCTGGCGGTCCAGGTTGTAGGGGTTCTGGTCCAGTTCATTCTCGAAGCGCACCAAAGACGGCTTCCCGTACTGGGCATAAATCATGGGCCCGGGGAAGGTGCCATTGTAGGTATACATGGTGCTTTGCGGCAGGGTTGTGGTCGAACCCGCCCGGACCACGAGGTTGCCGTTTTGCAGGACATCTTTCAACGGCATTACCTTCGACGACGTAAAGCTGTGCGGCCTCACCTGCAGTTTGATGTTGTAGACGATGGGTTTCGCCATGCCCATCGAGGACGGCCAAATCTGGTGGTTGTTCCCGTAGGAGTCCTGTTTGCCGACGTCGCCTGGTTGGCTGGCCCACGTCGACATGTAGTCCGACGTACACGGCGCCAAAGGCGTCGGGACGGTGAGCGGGTCGGTGAAAGGGGACAAGATGAACGGGCTGGCGGGAAAGGCTTCAATCACCTGACCGCCACCGCACGCCAGTCCGCCGCTACCACTACCACCGTCGGCAAAGGCGCGGCCCGAGCCCAACAGGGTCGAACCGAGCAGCGCAGCCGTCCCTCCCCCCCACTTCAATAGGTCTCGCCTGTTCAGTTTAGGCGACTCGTTGTTAGACATTTCGTTTCTCCTCGTGATTTTTGTTGTCGCTTAGTGTGCGGCCGGGGCCCAGCTCAAAGGAAACGCGGGACGCGTACTCTCGCGACGCTGGTGCCTATCGGCAGGAGGTGTACTGAGATGGTCCCCTTCCAAAACTCAGTGCTCCATGACGCATTTTGAACAGTGGTCTTGTTATCTGCCCTGCTCCTTAGAAAAGATACAATGTATCCGGATTGCGAACGAATCGTAAAAATCCCGATCTTGGGGGGGATAAATACCGCACCGTGTAAATTCCGTAGGAAAAAGTTACACGGAAGGCAGATATCTGTTCCGCGAGACAGGCCGGCTGTGTCTAAGTAGCGGCGTGCAGCCATGCTCTGGGATGGAGGAATGCTCGCGGACAGCGCACTTACGCTGTAGGATCGTTGCCGGCCGTCTTCGATACCTGAGCATCCAGGGGGACCTCAACGGAGACCGTCGTGCCCTTATCGGGGATGCCATCGATTTTGACCGTGCCGCCGAACAACATCGCTAGCTCCCGCATTTCCACCAGGCCGAGGGAATGGGAGTCCAAAATCTCGCGTTGAGTAATTCCCCTGCCGTTGTCGCGAAGCTGCAGGACCATGTTATCGTCTTCCGCGCTCAGACTGATGCGGACCTCGGTTGCGTGGGAATGTTGCTCGACATTTGCCAGGATATCCTCAAAGAGCCGGAAGACCAGAATGCCGACCTCCGGATCCATTGGCGTCTTATCGAGGGAGTCCGCAACTACTCGAATGCCAGTGCGAGCGGTGAATTCCCGCGTGCGCCAGAGCATGGCGTCGGCAAGCCCGAGGTTATCCAGAATACTGGGCCGCAGATCGCTGGAAATCCTGGCCGACGACGCGATGGTGGACGTTAACAGTTCGGATGCGGCCCGTAGGCTGGCCGCCATGGCGGCCGGATCGGCGCCTGCCGACAATCGTCCGGCAACCGACGACAGGTGCAGGTCGAGAGCGGTCAACAACTGCCCGACATCGTGCACCTCGCGGGAAGTGAGCGCGCGCTCTCTTTCGCGTATGGACTGAAGGCGTGCGGCCAAGCCTCGCAACTGCTCCTCCGATCGCTTGCGGTCGGTGATGTCGATGCCTACACCGCCGAGGAAGACGGCCTGGGTGGCTCGCTCGACGATGGGGAATTTGTAGATGAGCCAGGAATGCAGTTCGCCGTTCTGCGGGATAACCTCGATGCCCTCGAAGTTCCGCAGATCCCGGTAAACGATTTCATCGTTCTTCTTATGTGCGCTGGCCAATTCCGGCGGCCAGATTTCGTCGTCGGGTTTGGAGAGCATATCCTCCGGGTCGAGCCCCAAGAGAGCTGTCGAGGCGGCGTTGATATAGACATATCGCCCAGCGGGGTCTTTGATGAACGCGATGCCGTGGAGATGGGTCATGAAGGCGTCGAGGCGTTCCGTCACCTGCTGTCCCCCGTCGCCGTAGACCTGATCCATAAACACGGGCGGCGCCTGGGTCTCTTCGGCGGTCTCCGGAGGGGAGCCGGGCTGGGTCCGGCCGCGCAGGGGCGCGAGCCATATGTAAAGCAACAACAGAATCAGGGTAGACAGGAGAGAAGCCACAACCAGCCGAATGGCATTGCGATACAGTCCTTCCATGGCCAGCCAATCGGCCAACTCCTGCTGGGCTAACCAGAGATTCAGCAGGAGGTTGGTGCCCGCCACGAGCCACGCAAGACTGCGCAGCCACGCGCTGCTGGCGAACTCTCCCATACGGTGACGGTCGGCGGTAAAACGGATCAGCGGGATCACGGCGAACGGAAGTTGCAGGCTGAGTACCGCCTGGGTGAGCAGCAATAGCCTGTAGGCGCCCTTGTCACCCATGTAATAGACGGTGATGGCCGCCGGGACAATGGCGAGAAGGCGGGTAAACAGCCGGCGCAGCCAGGCGCGCATGCGGAAATTCAGGAAACCTTCCATGACAATCTGGCCGGCCATGGTTCCGGTGAGAGTGGAAGCCTGCCCGGCACAGAGAAGCGCCACGGCGAAGATGACGGTGGCGGCATTGTTATTCAGCAATCCCGTGAGGAGCTGGGTAGCCTGCTGAATGTTGGTCACTGGGATGTTGTGCTTGAAGAACACGGCGCCGGCCAGGACCAGGATGGCGATGTTGACGAACATGGCGCCATTGAGCGCGACCATGGTATCCACCAGATTGTAGCGGCAGGCCCTCCTCTTGGCCTCCGTACTGGTTCCGATGCGCCGGCTCTGCACCAGGGCGGAGTGCAGATAGAGATTGTGCGGCATGACGGTGGCGCCCAAAATGGCAATGGTGGTGAACAGGCTGCTGCTGTCCAGCCGCGGAATCAGGCCCATCACTACTTCCACCGTGTCGGGTTTCGCCAGAAAAATCTCCATGCCGAGGCAGGCTCCGATGACGACGATGAGCCTGACCACCAACGATTCCAGTGTGCGAATCCGGAATTGCTGGAGCCACAGCAGCAGTAGGGTATCGGCGGACGTCACCAACACGCCCGCCAGCAGGGGAATCTGGAACAGGAGGTTCAAGCCGATGGCGGCGCCGAGCACTTCGGCGAGATCGCAGGCGGCGATGGCGATTTCGCACAGCACCCAGAGGGCGTGGCTGACGGGCCGGGGATAGCTTTCGCGGCAGGCTTGCGCCAGATCCCGGCCTGAAACCACTCCGAGACGCGCGCTTAAGGTCTGGAGCAGGATGGCCATCGCGTTCGACATCACCAGCACCCAGAGCAGCCGGTAGCCGAACCTGGCGCCGCCCTCCAGATCGGTGACCCAGTTTCCCGGATCCATGTAGCCAACGCTGACGAGGTAGGCCGGACCCGCGAAGGCGATCAAGCGGCGCCAGATCGAAGCGTGCGTCGTGCCGACCGAAGAGTTAATCTCAGCCAGGGAACGCGCCCGCATTGTAGTTGCCCGCATGATTGTCGACCTGCCGGATGAAAAATGTGAATTCCGCCGGACCGCCTGGGAGAATACCCAGTGCCTGCGGGCTCCACGCGATTTGCGCGGGGCTTGCCAGCGCAGTCCGGGTTTAGCGGAGGTTCATGGCTTGACCAAACCGCGCCGGACCGCGTAGCGTACCAGACCGGCGGTTTCGTGGATGTCCAGTTTTGCCATGAGGCCGGTCCGATAGGATTCGGCGGTCTTGACTGTGAGTTTCAACTGCCCGGCAATCACCCGGGTAGTATTACCCTCCGCAATCAACTGCAGGACCTGCAACTCGCGCGGGCTCAGAATTTCGGCGGGTGCTTCGCCCATGGTCTTCAAGAGGCAGGAGTCCACGGCAAACCGGGAGATGCCCGGGCTGAGATAGGCATTGCCGGCGTAGGCCTCGCGAATCGCCTCAACCAGCGCGGTGGCGGCTTCCGATTTCAGCACATAGCCCTTGATGCCCGCGTTCAGGGCTTCCACGACATACTGTTCTTCGCGATGTACCGTCAACATGACCACCTTGGTGCGGGGCGAGGCCCGGAGGATCTCCTTGGCCGCATCCAAACCGTTTAACCGGGGCATCGAGAAATCGAGGATAGCGATGTCGGGGCGCAGTTTTTCCGCCAGGCGGACCGCTTCGACGCCATTCGCGCCCTCGGCCACAACGTTGAAGCCCTCTTTCTCCAAAAGGGCCTTCAGCCCTTGTCGGAAAATGGGGTGGTCATCCGCAAGCAGTAAGCCAATCGCCATTTGTTATTCCTGAAGGTATGTTGATGATTAGTTCCGTTCCCCTACCCGGCTGCGAGTGGCACGAGAGTGTGCCTCCCACCGACTCGAGACGTTCCCGGATGCCAACGAGGCCCAAGCCCCGCGTACCCTTTCTAGCCAGAACTTCGTTCAGGTCAAACCCGACGCCGTTATCGCGGATGGAACCCCGCACCAGATCCCCCTCGTGGCTGAACCGGATCTCGACCTGACTGGCATTGGCGTGCCTGGCAACGTTGGTCAGGGACTCCTGGACGATGCGATAAAGAGTGGTTTCTACGTGAGGCGGCAGACGCTTCGGAACCGAGCAGGTCAGGGAGATTACCAGCCCGGAACGCTGGGAAACTCTCTCGGTCAGGCACTGCAAGGCCGGAGCAAGCCCTAAATCGTCGAGCACCGCGGGCCGAAGATCGTGAGAGATTTCGCGCAACTGGAGCTCAATCAGCTCCAGCATCTCCTTGATTTCCTGGAAACAGGTGCCACAAGACGGCGGCAACTCGCGGGCGGCCTGATCGAGGCGGATAAAGACCGCCGCGAGCAGTTGCCCCGCTTCGTCATGAACAGCATGAGCGATGCGCCTGGACTGTTCCTCCAGCATCTCGTTCACCCGTTGCAGGGTGAGACTTGCCTTGCGGTATTCCCCATTACCGCGCGGCATTCTGGTACTAATTCCTTCAGCCAAAAGACCTCCAAAAGCGAAAAACTCAATCCCCCTGTGGGAGTTCTTTGGATCGTTTGCCTGCCCTCCCTGGGATCCTATGCAAACCCAGACCGAGCGGCTGTTACACAAACAACAAGTCCATATTGTAGCGGAAACACGTTCCAAGACAAGGCCAGTATCATCAAATAGGCTGGGGAGATTCCTGCGGGGTACTATAGTCGAGACTGGCTTACCCCTAGTACCTGTTGCCCGGACCTTCGCTCCCGCGAGGATGGAAGCAGATCCAAGAATCTGCAAATCGTTCATGATTAACGAATTAGGTATATGCGTGGCATTATTCTCACAAATGACTCGCTGCCTTTCTGGACGCTGACGACGAGTAACTGCCTATTACCGGACCGCGGAAACCTCGTCGCCTGGCGAATGGGGGGCGGTACCGTGTGCGGCCTGGAGGCCACAGCCTAACAACTGGTTGCCGGCGGGAGGCTTCCGCTTGCGCGGGTGCGAAGGCCCGGGTCGCCTGGCAGGCAGAACGGTACGCGGCCATCCCGCCGCCGCTACCTTGCGCCTGAACCGCGTCCCGGGACTTCGTGATAACCACTCCGATGCCACCGCGTAAGTGTATGTTGGAGCAACAGTATTGCGGCCTTGCCATGTAAGAA
>JADGNS010000006.1 GCA_017883355.1 Candidatus Solibacter sp. | reverse complement strand
CAACTCCTGGAGAAATTCGACAAAGATGGCGATGGCGTGCTCAACGCCGCCGAGCGCAAGGCCGCCCGCGAGTCCATCGCGAACGAAGGCGGCGGCGTACGCCGCGGTGGTTTCGGCCGCGGCGGCATGCAGGCGCAAAACGTTCAGCCCGGCCCCAAACTCCCTCCCGATGCCGTCAAGATCTACCGCGACGAGCCGCTCTACGACCTGCCCGTCCTCCGCACTCTCTTCCTCGAGTTCGAGGACGCCGATTGGGAACAGGAGCTCATGGACTTCTACAAGAGCGACGTCGAAGTGCCCGCGAAACTTACCGTGGACGGCAAGGTCTATCCCGATGTCGGCGTGCATTTCCGCGGCATGACGTCCTACATGATGGTGCCCAAGGGCAAGAAGCACTCCATCAATCTCTCCGTCAATTTCGTCCACTCCGACCAGCGGCTCAACGGCTTTCGCACGCTCAACCTGCTCAACTCCAACAGCGATCCCACTTATCTGCGCACCGTGCTCTATCAATACGTCGCGCGCCAGTACATCCCGGCGCCCAAGGCGAACTTCGTGCGCGTCGTGATCAACGGAGAGAGTTGGGGCCCCTACGTCAACGTGGAGCAGTTCAATAGCGATCT
The DNA here is from genome assembly GCA_017883355.1 of Candidatus Solibacter sp. GTDB lineage: Bacteria > Acidobacteriota > Terriglobia > Bryobacterales > Bryobacteraceae > Solibacter. The sequence continues at coordinate 18,598 of JADGNS010000006.1, read as the reverse complement.
CACCCAGGAGAACTTCGGTTCCACCAAGGGCGCGCGCTGGAAGGTGCTGGGCAGTCCCGGAGGGAGCGGCGGGTTGGCCTACAAGGGCGAGGACGTGGCCGGCTACAAGCAGTCCTACGAAATCAAGACCAAGGACGACCCGAAATCCTGGGCCGACCTGATCCGCCTCTGCAAAGTCCTGAATCAGACGCCGCCGGAGCAATTGGAAAAGGCGCTCGCGCCGATGCTCGATATCGATGGCGCGCTGCGCTTCCTGGCGGTGGATAAGGTGATGATCAACAACGATGGGTACTGGGTGCGCTCCAGCGACTACAGCCTGTACGAAGACCCCGCCGGCCGCTTCCACGCGATCCCGCAGGACGCCAATGAAACCTTCCGCGAAGTGGAGATGATGGGCGGAGGCCGCGGCCGCGGCACTTCGAGCGGCGAGCGACCCTCGGGCGTCAAGCTGCCTCCGTTTACCGGCGCCGACGATCCCCAGAAGGCGCTGCTCTACAGCCTGCTCAAGGTCCCGGCGTTGCGCGCGCGCTATCTCAGCTATGTCCGCGACATGGCCGAAAAGTGGCTGGATTGGAGCCGGATCGGCCCGCTGGCGACGCAGCTTCAAGCCGTCATCGCCGCCGACATCCAGACCGACACTCGCAAGCTCAACACGACCGAGAGCTTCACTACCGGCCTGACCAAGGACCGCGAGGAAACCGCCGGCCGCGGCGACCCCGCGCCAGGCGGCTTCGGCCCGCCCGGAATGTTCGGTCCGGGTGGACGCGGCGGCAGGGGCGGTCCCGGTGGCGACGACTCCCCCCAACTTAGTTTGAAGTCCTTCGTGGAACAGCGCCGCGCCTACCTCTTATCCCTGGACGACGTCAAGAACGCCGCAAAACTGTAGTGGCATCGTGGTGGGGCAGGCGCTTCCGCCTGATAACGCCGCCAAACCTTACAGCTCACTATCGCTCAAGCCGTATTTCTCTTTCAACGCCCCCAGCGCCGTGGCGAGGGCGTCGTCCGGTTCCTTGTACCCGCCAAGCATCGTGTTCAGCTTGCCGATACCGTCCGGGTACGTGTCGCCCGCGTAGGTCTTAATCTTCTTGTATTCCAGGAACTGGGGGGCCGATTGTTCCAGCATCGCCCGCACATCCTGCAGCATCCGCTGCCGTTTCGTCAGTTGCGTAATCAGCGTGTTGCGGACTTCCTTTGGATACTCTTCCTTGAGTGCCAGATCGTCCACCACCTGGCGCACCTGACCGATTTGCGCGCTCACCGCCACCGCCGATTGCGCGATCTGCGTGGCCACCGAGGCGTTCTGATCCAGTTCCGCGCCGCGGCCCGCGCCGTTCGTCGTGATGCCGGCGCACCACGCCTTGGCACTCTCCACGAATTCTTTTTCCGTCGCGTTGGACTTGGCATAGTCGGCCTTTTTCGCCGTCAGCGCCTTCGCCAGTTGAACCGCTTCGATGCGCTCCTGCTTGCCGCACCCGGTGATGCACGCCGCCGCGGCCAGCAGCACACAGAACCCGCAATTCGAGAGCCTCATATCCGTTCTCCGGTAAACGACCCAAGTATAGGCCGTTACTCCCAGCCTGTACACATCTGGTTGTGGCATTTGTTACAACTGCCCGAGCCCTCGCGCCCGGGGTTATCGCCCCATCCACGCCAGCGGAGCCATCGTCAGCCACGGGATGTACGTGATCAATAGCACCCCCAGCAGCAGGATCAGGTAGAACGGCAGCGTGGCCATGTAGATGCTCGTCATCGGTTTCTTGAACCGGTATGCCGACAGGCACAGGTTGATCCCCACCGGCGGAGTCAGGTACCCCAATTCCAGATTGGAAAGGAAGATCACCCCCAGTTGTACCGGGTGGATTCCGAAGCCTTCCGCCACCGGCGTCAAGATCGGCACCAGAATGATGATCGCCGAAAACACGTCCATGAACGAACCTTTCACCAGCAGAAGGCAGTTCAGCAGCAACAGAAACGCGTACTTGGAGTGGATGTGCGTCTGCACCCAAGCCACCAGCAGCGCCGGCGCCTGCGCATCCACCAGGTAATTCGTCAGCCCCACCGCCACGCCGATGATCATCAGCACGCCGCCGATCACAATCGCGCACTCGCCCGCAATCCGTGTGAGGTCGCGAACCGGGGAGAACCCGCGGTACACCAGGCACTCCACAAAGTAGGCGTACACTACCGCGAAAGCACCGGCCTCCGTCAGCGTCCCAAACCCGCCAAACAGGCCCACCAGAACAATCGCTGGAATGGCCAGTTCCCACTTGGCTTCCCAGGTGGCCCCAACCGCTTCCCTCCATGAGAAGCTCGCGCGCGCCGCCTTGTGGCGGTATCCCTGGTACACGCCCCAGGCACACACCAGCGTCATCATGACCATTCCCGGAACGAATCCGCCGATGAACAAATCCTCGATCGAGGTCTTCGAATAGATTCCGTACAGGATCACCGGCAGGCTCGGCGGAAACAGCAGCCCCAACGATCCGGACGCATTCACCATGCCGATGGAGAATTTCTCCGGATACCCGCCCTTGACCAACATCGGCAGCAGCAGCCCGCCCATGGAGAGAATCGTCAGCCCGGAACCGGCCCACGTGAAGATGGCGCAAACCACCGCGGTGGTGATCACCAGTCCGCCCGGCATCCAGCCGAACAGCGCGGAATAGACCCGCAACAGACGCTGGCTCGCGCCGCCTTCCGCCATCAGATAGCCGGCGAACGTGAACAGCGGCAGCGAAGGCAGCACCGGCGACACCACCAGCCGGTACATGTCCACCGGCAGCGTCGCCACCGGAATCCCTCCGTGCCAGTAGAGGATCAGCGCAATTCCGCCCAGCGTGGCGAAGATTGGCATGCCGAGCAGCGCGGCCGCCACCACCATCGCCAGCCCCACCCACATCATTCCGGAATTCGCCGGCGCCAGCATAAACACCAGCGGACCCAGCAGGCCCAGCGCCGCCGCCAGCCGCAGCTTCCACGAATCGCCGGCCTTCCAGATGCCGAACCCCGCGATCAGCAGAAATCCCACCGGCATGATCGCCTGCGCCGGCCACCGCGGCATGCCCAGCGTCAGGCGCGCGCCGCCCCCGCGCTCCGCCAGCACAAACTGCAATCCGGCCCACGCCAGGCACAAGGTAACTGCCGCCGCCACCGCGAACACGAAAACCCGCGCGCGCGGCAGCCAGCTTGCCGGCAGCAGCGTATTCGCCGACATCGAGAGCAGCCGGTCGGAGCTCGCCGCCAGGGCCGCCCCCAGAAACGCCACCCACAGCGTGAGGTGTTGCACGATCACAATCGAGCCGGGTATCCCGGAAAAGCCCAGCAGCCGTGCCGCCATTTCGCCTACCGGCAACAGCGACATCGCCACCAGTGCCAGAACCGCCAACACCCGCAGGATTTTCACTTCTTCCCGCCGGTCTTGGCGCGGTATTCATCGCGCAGGTTTCTTACCTTGTCGAACAGAACCGCCGGGAACATTTTCCCGCGCAATTGCGGATAGACCTTCTCGGCTTCCGCACGCCATTCCTGGACGGCTGCTGCGTCGGAGTGGACCACCACCAGCTTGCTCGGCCCCGCGGCCTTCGACATGGCTTCCACCGCATCGTCGTCCATCTTCCGGATGCTGTTGCGCAGTTCTTTGCCCGCGTCGCGCGCCGCCTTCAGCAGCGGCTCGCGCTGCGCCTGCGGGACCCGCTCCCAGGCTTTCTTGTAGACCAGCGTCGCCCCAATCAGCGGCGCCCATTTCACGTCGTTCATGAACCGCGCTTCCCGGTACACCTGATTCCACTCCGCAAACAGGGGCGTCGTCGGAATCGACTCCAGCCTCTTGGATTTCAGGCTCATGATGATGTCCGACACGGCCAGCGGCACCGGATGGAATCCCGCCGCTTTCCACTGCTCCAGCTCCTCGTCGTCTCCCGCCCACGTGAACATTCTCATCTGCCGGAAATCGGCCAGCCGCTTCCCCTCTCGCGTCGAGAAGAAGTGGACCCAACCCCCGTCGCCCCAATTCAACACCACGAATCCCGCCTTGTCCAGCAACTGCTCCAGTTCCGGCGCCAGGCGCTCGCGCACGGCATCCAGTTCTTCGTACGAATCGAACATCATCGGAACCTGCAGGCAGAACACTCCTCGCTCGATTACCGACATGCCGGCCCCGGTGATCAACGCCGCGTGCAATCCGCCGACACGCATCTTGCTGACCATGTCCTGCTCATCGCCCTGCGTTCCGCCGGCGTAGACCGTCAGCTTCACGGAGCCCTTGGAAATCTGCTGCCACGAGTTTCCGATGCGCAGCAGGACCATGTGCCACGGAGACCGCTCCGGCGCAATTGTGCCGAGCTTGAACTCGATGGTTTGGCCGATCGCAGGGGCCATCAAGCCGAAGAAGAGTAGAGATAGAGTGAGATGACGAAACATAGATGACTCCCATGCCTACGGATTTGTGGGGCCGCCTTCCAGGAACAACTCGTCGATGCGCCGCCGCAGCCATTGCGCGCGCCTCTGCGCCACCAGGTTCGCCAGCCGGTTGGCCGGCTTCAGGTCCACGTTCACGGCCAGCGCTTTTTCCAGCATCGACTGAAACTCCGCGCGATTCTGCGCCGGCACGCTGGCGTTCTCGGCGAACGACACGAACAAACTCGCGTGGCTTCCGCCCGAAAGCGTCAGGCTGCGCTCAAAGTGGCCGCGCATCGCCTTCAGCATTTCCTCTTTCGTCACGCCGGCCCGCACGCCCTCCATGCTGATCAGGAATTCGGGCACCGCTCCCTCGCCCCACTTCTCATCCAGTTCCACCACCCGCTGGATCATCGCGTCCACCACCGGAAGCCGTACGATCATGTGCGGATCCACGTTGGACGCCGAAATCTCCAGCCCCAGCGAGGCTGCCGCCCAATACAGCAGCGCGACGTCCTGCTTCCGCACGCGCGCCACCGCTTTCTCCGGGTCGTCCTCAATCGCTGCCGTGATCCCGGGATAGCCCGCTTCCAGCCCGCGCATTCCATATCCGTGCGCCCGCGCATACAGCCGCCGCGCCCGTGCGCGCATCGCCTCGCTGCGCTCCAGATCGTCCTTCTGTACTTCATCGGAACGCTGCTCCACGAACGCGCGGGAGTATTGGGTGAACCCGCTCGCGGCCGCCATCAGCATTCCCTTATGCTTCGGCGATTCGGCCAGCAGGCTCTCGATCAGCTTCAGGCTGAACGGCAGCGCGTCGCCCACCAGGTCCGGATCGTCATCCGTCTCGTAACTGGAGCCGCCGGAAGACAGGGCGTTCCCCAGCTTATTGACCGCGATGCGCTTGACAGAGCACCCAGCCAAACTCAGGATCAGTGCAATCGCCGCGATTCCTCGCATATCAAATCAAAAGGGTAGAGGATCTGCAAGCCATCCGCAACGGTGCGCCGTCACTCCTGGGGCCGCAGCACACTCGGTTTGCCGAACGCGCGATCGTCGCCGCCATAGGTCAGCAGGAACCGCGTCACCTCTTCTCCCGGCGACGTAATGAGCAGGCGATCGCCCACTTTCTGCACCGCCAGTTGCGCGCTCGCTCGCTCGCGCAGCCACTCGGAATCGAGGTACGCGATGCGCACCGTCGCGCCCTCCACCCACACGCGCAGCGGAGTGTGCGCCGCAATCCGGAACGCGTCCTCGTCGGCGGGCGTCAGATCCAGAATCCGCGCCTCGCCCACCTTCAACATCTTCGCCTTCAGTTTGTAGAACTCCGACGACTTCTTTTCCGAGGAGTAGCCGATCGTGTACCCGTTGCCATCCTGCCGGACTATGTACACGTCGTCGTCGTCCGTCCATACCCCGAGCAACCGCGTGTCCAGCGCAGCTTCCGTATCCGTCACGAAAGGATGCAGCCCAATCAACTCGGCGCACCCCGTGCACAGCAGCGTGCCCGCCAGCGCCAATACCAATTGCGGAATTCGCATGTTCGCCTCCACCATGGAACAGCGACATCCCGCGCCGCGGATTGCACCCGCCGCCCGTAATTTCTTCGCCGCACCAGCGGCATAAGGCTCCGCCGCCTCCGGTTTGTCCATCCGAGCGAAGCTCGGATGTCTTTTCTACCATCTTCAGATGATGTTGCGCCCAACTTCTCGTGCTACTCTTGTCCGTTATGGGTGCGACAACCCGCCCCCGGTACGGGCCCGGCGCTCTCGGTCGAGCGTTGGGTGAACGAACAACAATCGAAGCAAACTTTCCACCAAGGAGAATCCGACTTAAATGAAACTGACTCAATGGATCCCCGCACTGCTGATCGGTGCGTCTCTCTTCGCCGCGCCGCAAACCGCGCCGAAGAAGGCTCCGGATGCAAAATCCGTAGTGAAAGCTAAAGCCGCGGAAAAAGCCGTGCCGGCGGGCGATCTACTCGACATCAACTCCGCCACCGCCGAACAACTGGATGCCTTGCCCGGCATCGGCAAGGCCTACAGCGCCAAGATCATCAAGGGCCGCCCCTACAGGGCCAAGAACGAACTGGTCGACAAGAAGATCGTGCCGGCGGCCACCTACGCGAAGATCAAGGACTTGATCATCGCCAAGCAGAAGTAGCGCGCTGTCCAGGACGAAAGCACCTAAGACGGAGACACGAACAAGGAGCAAATCATGTTGAAAGAATTTAAAGCATTCATAATGAAGGGCAACGTTCTCGACCTCGCGGTGGCTGTGATCATCGGCGCGGCGTTCGGAGGCATCGTGACCTCGATGGTGAACGACATCATCATGCCGCCCATCGGCATGATCCTCGGCCACATTGACTTCAAGGAGTTGTTCATCAGCCTGAACGGCCAGTCCTACGCAACCATGGCCGCCGCCAAGGCTGCCGCGGCGCCGGTGATGGCCTATGGACAGTTCCTCAACACTGTGATCAATTTCCTGATCGTGGCGTTCGTGATTTTCCTGGTGGTGAAAACCGCCAACAAACTGCAACGTCAGCCGCCCCCCGCGGCCCCGACAACCAAGGACTGCAAGTTCTGTTGCCAGGCAATCCCGATTCCCGCCACCCGTTGTCCTCACTGCACCTCGCAACTCGCCTGAAGGAGCCAATTCCCGACAACAGAGCGTGACAAAAAATGACAATCGGTAAATTCAAAACCCTATCCTTCTTATTCCTCCTCTGCCTCGCGGTGAGCGCCGCGTGGGCAGACCAGGTGGTGATGAAGAACGGCGACCGGGTCACCGGCAGCATCGTCAAAAAGGACGGCAAGAACCTCACCATCAAAACCGAACACTTCGGCGTCGTCACCACATCGTGGGACCAGGTGGAGTCCGTTACGGCAGACAAGCCGGTCCATGTCGTCCTCCCGGATGGCAAGACCGTTCAAGGAACCCTTACCACCACCAACGGGAAAGTGGAAGTGACAACCAAGGATGCCAAGCTCAGCCTGGCGCCGGCCGACGTCGCCACCATACGCGACGATGCCGAACAGAAGGCCTATGAGCGATTCCTCAAGCCCGGCTGGGGCCAACTCTGGGCCGGCACCGGCAGCGTCGGCTTCGCCGGCACCAGCGGCAATGCCAAGACGCTGACCTTCACCACCGGGATCACGGCCGCCCGCGTCACCCGTACCGACAAGACGATGCTTTACTTCAACGCGATTAAGGCGTCGGCCCTGGTGAACGGCACCAACTCGCAAACCGCGCAGGCGGTTCGCGGCGGCATCGGCTACGATCACAATCTCCACCCGCGCGTCTTCGTGAACGTCTTCAACGATTACGAATTCGACAAGTTCCAGAACCTGGACCTGCGATTCGTACTCGGCGGAGGTTTCGGCTGGCACGCCGTCAAGACGGAGCGCAGCCGGCTCGACTTCCTCGGCGGCGGCGATTTCAACCGATCCAGCTTTAACACTCCGTTGACGCAGAAATCGGCCGAATTCTACTGGGGCGATGAGTACAGTCTCAAACTCGCCGCCGCCACGTCGCTGGTCCAGAGCTTTCGGATGTTCAACAACTTGACGACTACCGGCTCGTACCGCGTGAACTTTGACATCGGCATGTCCACGAAGCTGTCCAAACGCCTCAACTGGAACCTCTCGGTGAGCGACCGCAATCTCAACCGCCCGGCTCCCGGCCGCAAGGCCAACGACCTGCTCTATACCACGGGACTTGGAATCACCTTCGCCAGGTAGCCGTGGCCGCTTGCGAAATGGGGGCGTCCGCCGCCCCCGCTACTTCTGCCGTGTCAGCACACTCGGTTTATCGAACGCGCGATCGTCACCGCCGTAAGTCGTCAGGAACTGCTTCATTTCCTCTCCCGTCGACGTAATCAACCGGCGATCTCCCACTTCCTGCACGGCCAGGTGCGCGCTCGCCTGCTCGCGCATCCACTTCGAATCGAGGAACGCGATGCGCAGCGTCGCGCCCTCTATCCACACGCGCAGCGGCGTGTGCACAGCAACCTGGAACGGGTCCTCTTCGGGGGGCGTCAGGTCCAGAATCCTCACCTCGCCCACCTTCAACAACTTGCCTTTCAGCTTGTAGACCGTGGATGCCGATTTATCCGATTGGGCGATCGCGTACCCGTTGCCGTCCTGCCGGACGATGTACAGGTCGCCGTCGTCGTCCACCCACACTCCGGCAAGCCGCGCGTCCTGCACAGCGTCCTTGTCCGTCACGAACGGATGCAGCCCAATCAACTGCGAGCACCCCGTGAACACCAGCGTGCCCGCCACCGCCAATACCAATTGAGGAATTCTCATTTTTACCTCCCCTAGAGAATAGCGATATTTCAGTCGGCCGATTGCACCTGGCGCTTGAGGAATTTTGCCAGGCCCATCCACCAGATCTTCAGCGGGGCGTAATTCGCCGCGGCGATCATCAGCGCCATCCCGGCGGCCAGCAGCGCCGCCGGCCAGACCGCGCGCCCCGGGAAGACGTTCTGCTGCAGGCGATAAACGCCAATCGCGAAGAAGATCAGCCCGCTGACGAAAAAATTCTTCATCTGCCGCTGGATGCTGGCGAACACGAAGACGCTCGCCACGGCGGGCAGCGTCCATTCGAAGACGCGCGCTTCGAACGGCGCCTTGGCTTCCATTCCCAATAGCAGCAGCGACGTCATGACGTGCCCCGGGATGACGAACCGGAAGCTCTTGCCTACGGTGTGCAGTTGCGCCGACGACGTGCGTTCGAAGAGCCGGTCGAGCACGAAGTAGATCGCCGCGTTGACCAGGAACAGGTACTCCACCTGGCCGCGCGTCCACGGCGCCAGAGACTTCAGCCAGGCCGCGTAGGGCTCGTGGAAGGCTGCCACGCCACTCAGCGCGGCCCACGTAAACGCCACGGCGAAGGGATAGAAATAGCGCGAGTCGTCGGTCAGTCGCCGCTTTTCGAACGTGTAACCCGCCGCCAGGAACAGTAGCGCGCAGGGCACCAGATGGAAATAGAAACGGCCCGGATCGTCATCCAGCCACCCCAGCATGCCCATGCGCAGCAGAGTTGCCAGGCACAGCAAGGCGGCCATGGCGGCCAACATCAAGGAGAACACCGGGGCGCGCGTGAAGCGCCGCAGCCACCAGCACACCGGCAGCCCCGAGAGGATGGCCCACCACAGTTGCACGTTGGTGGCCTCGCGCTCGAGTTTCAAGCGGTGAAAGAATTCCAGCTTCTTCCAATCCTTCCCAAGCGCGGCAAAGAGGTGCGCCTCCTCCACCGTCACCAGCACCGCAATCGGCGCCAGCAGGCAGCACGCCAGCAGGTAGGCGAGGGCCACCCGGAAGCGGCCGCGCCGCCAGTTGTCCACACCAATCCACGCCATCGGCAGCGCAACCGCCCAGGCGATCAGCACGGCCGGCGCCCCGGCCAGCGCCGGGTAGGGGAAGAAGGTCAGAAACGCGGCGCCCACCGCCAGCACCCAGGCCCCGAGATACAGCGTGACCTGCGGCAGCGTCAGCCGGCGCGCCTCCAGGATCCACGCGTCCTCGCGCTCCAGCAGCCGCTGGTAGCGTTTGCGCAAACCGTCGTACTCGTCATCGGAAACAATCTGTTCGCTGCGCCAGCTTTCCAGGTCGGCCAGGTGCTGCCCCACCTTGCCGGCGATCAGTCTGGCGTACGCCGCCGGTTCCGCGTGGACCGCTTCGCCCGCCAGGAATCGCCGCAGGTCGTCGGCCATCTCGCGCGCCGTGGCGTAGCGCGCGGCCGCTTCCTTTTCCAGCGCCTTCAGGCAGATGTTTTGCAGGCTGCGCGGAATCCCCGCGTTCGTCCGGCGCGGCAGCAGTGGGTCTTGGGTGCGGATATTCTCCAGCAGAAGGGCCATGGTTTTGCCGCGAAAGGGCGGCTCGCCGGTGAGCACCTCGTATAGCACGGCGCCCAGCGAGAACACGTCGCTGCGCGCATCCAGGTCCTGCGCGCCGGCCGCCTGCTCTGGCGACAGATACTCCGGCGTGCCCGCGATTTCGCCGATCTGCGACAGACGCTCGCGGCCCCCCAGATCCAGCGCCAGCCCGAAATCGAGCAGCTTGGGTTCCAGGTCCGGGCCCACCACAATGTTGCCCGGCTTGAGGTCGCGATGGATGATGCCCTGCGTGTGCAGGAAGTGCACCGCCAGAGCCACCTTCAGCATCAGTTCGGCCTTCTGTTGCCACGTCAGGTGGCGCGCCGCCTCCGTCAGCGGCGCGCCTTCCAGATACTCCATCACGAAGTGCGGCTGCTCTTCGGCCCCGCCCAGATGGTAAATCCGCACGATGTGGGGATGGTTGAGGCGCGCCATCGCCCGCGCCTCATTCATGAATCGCGCGCGCAGCACGGCGTCTTCCGCATACCGCGGCGCCAGCGTCTTGATCGCCACCTTGCGTCCCAGCGCTTCATCCTGCGCCAGCAGCACGCGCCCCATGCCGCCCGTCCCAATCTCCGCCAGGACCTTATGCCCGGAAAGCCGCTCGGGCAACTCCGCATCCGGGGCGATCGCACGATCGATTTCCGCCAGGGCGTCCAGTTCCCCCGCCAGTTCCGGAAACTGCGTGAGGGTGGCGTGGTCGCGCCGCGCTTTGCCGTCCAGCAGGTCGGCCAGAGCTTCGGCGAGTTGCCGCTCCCGAGCGTTGTCCATCAGGCGCCCGTCTCGCGGACCAGCTCGCGAAAACGCTTCAGCGCGCGGTATACCAAGAGCGCCACCGCCTCGCGCGACTTGCCCAGCCGTTCCGCCATCTCCGCCGTGGTGAGGCCTTCGATCTTCGCCAGGATCAGCACGTGGCGGTAGTCTTCCGGCAGCGCGTCGAGCCGCCCCAGCAACCGCTCCACCGCCTCCCGCTGCGCGAACAGGCGGCTGGGAGTCTGGCTGTCGGCGGGTTCCGGTCCCAGCGGATTGCTGGCGGAGCGGAAGGGAATTTCCTGGCCCGCCCGCCGCTCCCGGTTCTGGTACCGCGTGCGGTCGATGATGGCGTGGTCGGCGATGGTCGAGAGCCACCGCAGGAAGCTGCCGGGCGACTGATACCTGAAACTGCCGATATCGCGGAACGCCCGCAGGCAGGTCTCCTGCACCAGGTCCTCCACCTCGCAGAACTCCCGCGCCCGCGGGCTCAGCTTGTAGTGAATCAACACCGCCAGCCGCCGCCGGTGCCGTTCGAAGGCGCGCGACAGCGCTTGTTCGTCGCCGCCTTTGGCCTGCTCCAGCAACGCGAAGGTGGTGGTGGGAGTGGGAGCTTCCATGTCGCCCGGGCCGCGTCCTGGGAACATCATAAGGGAATTCGGCGTCGAATGGGTGAGAAGAGGTTTCATGCCCCACCCTGACGGAGTGCCGCCGCCAATGCTTTGCCGTTGGCAGTTGCGGATCGCGGCTCGCCTGGCGCCGCTTGCGGTGCGGCACGAATTTCGCGAGCGCTGGGATTCGCGCCTCGCCAACCTCTGCATCCTGGTGGACCGCGGCGAAGTGGCCGGCCGCGACCGCGCCGAATTGGCCCTGCTGTGCCGCGACGCCCTGACCGCCGCCTTCTGGCTGCGCTTCAATCGCGCCGGCTTCCATCGTTGGACCCTCGGGCCGCAGTTCATCATGGCGCTGGCCGCGGCGGGAGCGGTCCTGCTGGCGCTGCTCTCGCACGGCTTCCAGGCCACCCGCAAAATCGTGTCCGCCGCCATCTATTGGAACCTTGAGCCCATCCAGTTCATCGGCAACCGCCAACTGCGCTACGACCCCCCGCGCGGCGACCTGGTGGTGGGGGCCGCCGTGCCCATCGTGCTGGCGCTGGGAATCGGCGCGGCGCTGGTCGCCATCGGCCGCCTGTCGCTGGGGCGCTACGGCTGGCGCTACTGGCTGTACCTCGCGGTGAAGATCGTGTCCGTCATCGTATTGGTTCCGCTGTTGTGGATCGAAGGTTCACGCGGGTTGTGGAACCTGATCACCCCGGAAGTGCTGCGCGCGTGGATCGCCGGACTTGGCGCCACCCTGGCCTTTCTGGGCGGCTTCGGCCTGGCCGCCATCTGGATTTTCGACGATCAGCGCCGCCGCTGCCCGGTCTGCCTGCGCCGTCTGGCGCGCCCCGTCACCATGGGCTCCTGGGCCAGCATGTTCGAGCCCGTTACCACGGAGTTCCTCTGCGACGAGGGCCACGGCGCGTTGAGCCTGGCCGAAAGCGAGCTCGGCGAAGGCGACCGCTGGGTATCGCTCGACGCCTCCTGGCGCGAATTGTAGGCGGAAGAGGATCCGCCTTGCGCATTGGCGGGCCACTCGGACGTGGCCCACGATGGCACGAAACTGTGGCGTCGGGGACCTGCCGGAGTCACTTGGCCGGAGCCTCCGGTTTAGCGGGCTGGGGAGGTGTCGCGGCTTTCGGGGATTACAGGTGGATGATGCCGCGCTGGATGGCCGCCGTGGCGGCCTGGGTCCGATCCTGCACTCCCAGTTTGCTCAAAATGTTCTTGACGTGGTTCTTCACCGTGTGCTCGGCGATGTTCAGGGTGAAGGCGATCTGCTTGTTCGCCAGCCCCTGCACGATCAGGCCAAGCACCTGGACTTCGCGCGCGCTCAGGTCGGGACGCGGGAACTGCGCCGCCAGCGATGCCGCCACCGCCGCCGGCAGGTAGGTCTGTCCGGCGTGTACGGCGCGGATCGCCTTCAGCAACTCGTCGTGCAGCACGTCCTTCGTCAGGTAGGCCTGCACCCCCGCGGCCAGGGCGCGGCGGATGTCCTCGTCCCCGCCGTAAGTGGTCAGCGCGATCATGCGCGCCCCGGGGAACTCGCCGCGGATCACGATCGCCGCTTCCACGCCGCCCATCCCGGGCATGCGCAGATCGAGCAGCGTCACATCCGGCAGGTGCAGCCGGAACATCTCCACCGCCTGATGTCCGTTGGCGGCTTCGGCGACCACCGTCATGTCGTCCTGCATATTGACAATGGTGGTGACTCCTACGCGGGCCACCAGGTGGTCTTCGGCAACGAGAATTCGAATTTTTTCGCTCATGGCAACGGTACGGTTACTTCGACTTCGGTTCCCTCCCCGGGGTTACTGGCGAATCGGAGCTCGCCGCCGAGCCGCTCGGCCCGCTCGCGCATCCCGATGACTCCGAAATGCCCGGCGCGTGAAGAGAACACGTCCTGCGGATCGAATCCACGGCCATTATCGGCGATCCGGAGGTGGAGATTGTGCGCCTCCTGGTGCAGCCTCACGCCGATCCGGCTGGCCCCCGCGTGCTTCAGCGCGTTGGTCACGGCCTCCTGCGCGATGCGCAACAGGTGCTGCTCCATCTCCTCGGGCAACTGTATCCCCGTGCCGGTGACTTCTACGGCGATATCCACGCCGGACCCCGCCGTCCACATCCGCGTGCCCGATTGGATGGCGGCGGCCAGATCCTGCCCCTCCAGCGCCGAGGCGCGCAAGTCCATCACGCTGCGCCGCGCTTCGGTGAGGCTGTGGCGCGCCATGCGCCGCGCCATGTCCAGGTAGGGGCGCGCCGGTGTGGCATCTTCCGGCATGCACATGGCCACGGCGTCCAACTGCGAGGAGATGCCGACGAAGCCCTGCGCCAGGGTGTCGTGGATCTCCCGCGCCAGCCGGGCGCGCTCCTCCAATACCAGCCCAAAGCGCGACCGGATCTGGCGCAGGCGGAGCTGATAGATCGCCCATGCCGCCGCCAGGACTGCCGCCAGGCACAAGGCCCGAAACCAGGCCGTCTCCCAAAACCGAGGGAGTATTTCGAACTCGTAGGATTGCCGGCTGGCTGGACCGCCGGGCAGTTCCGCGCGCACGTTGAATCGATAATGCCCATAGTGCAAGCTGTTGAAATCGATGACCCGCCGCCCGTCGGCCGCGACCCAATCCGTATCGAGACCCTCCAGCCGGTAAAAGTACTGCACGCGCTCCGGCGCACTCAGGTGGATGCCGGTGTAATGTATCTGCAGGCGTTCGTTGCCGGGAGCCAGGCGCGCCGCGCGACCGAGGTCCACCGGATCGCCGTTGGCCGTCATCTGAACCAGGTGCGCGACCGGGGCAAGCGCCGCCAGTTTTCGCGCATCCGGGGTGAGCACCGCCAGGCCACGGCTGGTGGTGAACCAGAGCCGCCCGTCGGCGGTGCGAATGCCGCCGCCGGCAGTGGGATAAGCCGGAGCGCACTGCGCGCTGCGCAACCCGTCTTCCACCCCGTAGTTCTGCGGCTCCAGCCGGGACCGCTTCCTGGCGGCGAACTCCAGGAGCTGGCTTTTGGCGATCCGGCAGATGCCGCGCGTCGTGCTCAGCCACAGCGATTCGCCATCGTCGAAGACCTTGCCGATGTTGTCGCTTAACAGCCCGTCGCGCGCCGTGTAATGGGCGAATCTGCCGTCGCGCAGGGCATTCAGCCCTCCGCCAAATGTGCCGATCCAGAGCGTGCCCTGCGCGTCCTCATAGAGGGAACGGATCTGATCGCTGGAGAGGCCGTCGGCGGTGGTGTACTGGCGGCGCTCATCCCCCTTGACCCGCCACAGGCCCTTTCCGTAGGTGCCCGCCCAGATCGCCCCGTCCCGTCCCTCGGACAGCGTGACCATGAAATCGATCAGCAGCGGACCGCCCGCCACCACGTTCTGAAACTGTTTGCCGCGGACCACGCTCAGTCCCGCCGGAGTCGCCAGCCAGAGCGCGCCACGGGCATCTTCGATGGCGTCGAAAACGGCCGTCCGCGCCAGCGGGTCCGGCGGGCGGTAGGTACGGAATTTCCCCGCCTCCATGCGGGCCACGCCGGAACGGGTGGCTATCAGCAGATCTCCGTGGAGACCTTCCCGAATCTGATAAACCCCGCTGTCCGGCAGCCCTTCTCTACTCGTATAGCGGCGCGATTCAAACCCGGAAAACTGCACCATGCCGAGATCGTTGAATCCCACCCAAACCCGGCCGGTGCGGTCCTGAAACACGACATTCGGCGCGTCGCTCGGCAGGCCTTCGGGCTTTCCATAGACCATGAAGACATCGTTGCGCCAGCGGCTGAGACCGCCGTTGGCCCCAATCCACAGGTCGCCTTCGCGATCCTCAAACAGACAGCGCACGCCGTCGCCGTCCTCGGGATTGTCCTGGCCCGAGGTGACGAACCGATTGCCCTGGAGCCGCGCCATCCCATTGTTGGTGCCCGCCCAGATATTGCCGTCGCGATCCGCCCACATGGCGCGAACCACCGGGTCCGGCAACCCCTCGCGCACGCCGTACTTCTGGATGGCGCCGGTCGGAGATCTGCGGATAATACCCCTGTTGCCGGCGATCCAGATGTTGCCGTCGCGATCGGCCATCATGGTGAGCACCACCATGCCGTCGAGCGCTTCCGCCTGCATCACCGTCACGAACTTCCCGCCCGTCCGGCGCACGACGCGGCTAAAGCCGGCCACCCACAGGTCGTGATTGGCGTCCTCGCACACCGCCCGCGCCGAACTCACCGGAATATCGGTGTCGGGCTTGAGATTGGTGAACCGGCCGTCCTGGTAACGGGTCAGATAGATCCCCGCCACCACCCACAGCGCGCCCTCCCGATCGGCATGCAACGCGGTGATCGCCGCATCCGGCAGACCCTGTTTCACGGTGAAGGTACGAAAACGGCCCTCCCGATATTGCGTCAGGCCGTTGGAGGTGCCGATCCAGAGACCGCCGTCGTTGGCCGCGGCCAGCGCGGTGATCGAGTTATCCGGCAGATCGCCATTGGTCTTGTTGAAGACCACGAACTCATAGCCGTCGAATCGCGCCAGTCCCTCGTCGGTGCCCAGCCACAGGTAGCCGTCGTTCGTCTGCGTGATGGCGCGGATCGTGTCCTGCGGCAGGCCTCGCTCCTGCGTCCAGATGGTGCGCGAATACTGCGTCAGGGTCTTGCGCGGATCGAGACAGAGCGCGCTGGGCGCCAACCAGGCCAGCAACGCGAACATCGCTCCAATGCGCTTTCCCACAGATCCCAGTATATGACCCGATGCGACAGACGACAAAAGACGATCGTCTGTCCCACCTCACCACACGGTTTCAGTGCGCCACGCACCGGCACCCATTGCCGTGTCCAGCCGGAGGACTTCTTCTCATGCGCAAGCCGGCTTGCTGGGTGGCTCGCGCGTCGCCTATCGCTATTTCCACTACGCGCGCACGCTCCAACGCACCAAAGTCGCCGATGCGACGCCGATTTTGGTGCTCGGGCGCGCGGCCGACGCCGAAGTCCTGTTGCGCTCGATCGAAAGCGGCGCGGTTAAAAAAATATGGCCGGCCGGCATCTTGTCGCCATCCTCAGCCGATCGCGGCCAGTCGATCCGCGGCATTCCGGTGCTGGGCGACATCGACGATCTCGAGCGCGTGGTCGCTGATTTCGCCGGCCGCGGCACGCGGGTGACGCGGCTGGTGCTGACGCCGTCGGCGCTCTCGCCGGAAGCGCGGCCGGAAGTGCTTTTGATACGGGCGCGCAAGCTGGGCCTGACCATGAGCCAGTTGCCGTCGCTCGATGCCGGCGGCACGGCGGTGCAACTGGCGCCGGTGGCGGTCGAGGACCTGCTGCTGCGGCCGAGCGTGCGGATCGATTACCGTCGGCTTGAGTCATTCGTGAGCGGCAAGGCGATCGTGGTCACCGGCGGCGGCGGCTCGATCGGCTCGGAAATCTGCGACCGCATGGTGACCTTCGGCGCCGCCCGCTTGCTGGTGATCGAGAATTCGGAGCCCGCGCTGCACGCCGTGCTGGAGGCGCTTAGAGCCAAGCAGAGCGAAGCGCAAATCTCCGGCCGCATCGCCGATATCCGCGACCGCGCACGGATCATGAGCCTGATCGCGCAGTTCAAGCCCGACATGGTGTTTCACGCCGCCGCGCTCAAGCACGTGCCGCTGCTCGAACTGGACTGGGACGAGGGCATCAAGACCAACGTATTCGGCTCGATCAATGTCGCGGACGCCGCGGCGGCGGCCGGCGCTGCCGCCATGGTGATGATCTCCACCGACAAAGCGATCGAGCCGGTCTCCGTGCTGGGCGCCACCAAGCGGCTGGCGGAAATGTATTGCGAGGCGCTCGACAAGGAATTAGGCCGCCATGCGTCCGGGAAAAGCGCGACGCGCATGATCTCGGTACGGTTCGGCAACGTGCTGGCGTCCAATGGCTCGGTGGTGCCGAAATTCAAGGCGCAGATCGAGGCCGGCGGCCCGGTCACTGTCACGCATCCCGACATGGTGCGCTACTTCATGACCATCCGTGAGGCCTGCGACCTGGTCACCACCGCGGCAACGCATGCGCTCGGCCCGGACAGCGGCGATGTATCCGTCTACCTGCTCAACATGGGCCAGCCGGTGAAGATCGTCGATCTCGCCGAACGCATCATCCGGCTGAGCGGGCTCGAGCCCGGACGCGACATCCAAATCACCTTTACCGGCATTCGACCCGGCGAGCGGCTGCACGAGATCCTGTTCGCGCGCGAGGAAGAGACCACCGACATTGGCATTCCGGGCATCGTCGCCACTAAGCCGGTGCAGCCCTCGCTCGATGCGATCCGCGCCTGGGTGGCGACGCTGGAACAAGGCCTGTCGCGCAACGAGCGTGCGGTGATCTACAATGTGCTGCGCGATGCGGTGCCGGAATTCCGCGGCGAAGCGGCGTGAGGGAGTAGGGGGTAGTTTTGGATTTAGCAGCATTCTTCAAAGCGGAATTTGCCGAGCATCGGGAAACGGTGCAGCGCACCGAGGCGGCCTTGGCGAGTGCCTTCGCCGGTCTGGTCGGCGCTTGCGTCAAATCGATCCGCGCCGGCGGCAAGCTGATGTTCTTCGGCAACGGCGGCAGCGCCGCCGACGCCCAGCATCTCGCTACCGAACTGACCATCCGCTACAAGACCGATCGCGCCGCCATTGCCGCGATCGCCTTGACCACCGATACGTCCGCGCTCACCGCCGCCGGCAACGATTTCGGCTTCGATAAAATCTTCGCGCGCCAGATCGAGGCGCTCGGGCGGCCGGGCGATGTCGCTATCGCGATTTCGACCTCGGGCAAGAGCCCGAACATCACCGCGGCGATGCGCCAAGCCAAGGCCATGAAGCTGGTGACCGCGGCGCTCTCCGGCAAAGGCGGCGGCGATCTTCCTGGGCTTGCCGATCATCTGCTGGTGGTGCCGTCCAACACCACGGCGCGAATCCAGGAGATGCACATCACCCTGGGGCAGATGCTCTGCGGCGCCATTGAGATCGAGCTAGGGCTG
>JADGNS010000250.1 GCA_017883355.1 Candidatus Solibacter sp. | reverse complement strand
GGGCAGGGCCAGGACATCCAGCAGCCAGCGCAAGGAAACTTCTTCGAGCGTGGCGGAAATCGGCGTGGCGGCGAAGAGGCCCGCGTTCTGATCCCACGCCGAAGCCAGCCAGTTGGCGGCCAGCGCGGCGGGCACGGAACCGCCAATCACGAATCCGAAAAACCGCGGCCCGGCGATGCCCATGGTGGCCGGCGAGCCCACTTCGTCCAGCATGCGGACGACGTCTTCCGGCGCGGTCGGCCCGTCCGGCAGCGGCTCGTGAAACTGGGCGAGGCCGCGGACCGCGTCGGCCGAGGGGCTGACGCGGCGTTCCTGGATGTCTTCGAGATATCGCGCGGCGCGCCGCGCGACGGAGTGCAAGAGTTCCCGCATCTAGACATGGTAGCGAAGCCCCTCGGACGGTGCGATGACATGAGGATACACCGATCCCCGTCTTCAAGATCGCCGGCGTAGATCAACCGAATGGCGCGCATGGAACTGGAAGCGGGCACGTATGACAAGGTCATCCTTCCGGAAGGGGCAGAAGAGAGATAGCAGAGGATGCCGGGTGACCGGCGGCCGCCGCCGTTTCACCCGTCGGCGCGGCTTGCCTCCTGCCACAAATCGTATGTACACTGTAGGTGCGAATGGAATTCGATTGGGACGCGGCGAACGTGGCGCACATCGCACGGCACGGGATTACTCCCGAAGAGTGCGAGGAAGCCTATCGGAACGCGCCCGATGGTGATCGAGGTCCAGGAACGGAAGCGCGAGCGCCGCAGGCTGTGCCTGGGGGAGACCAACGCTGCCAGGCTGCTGACGTTCGTGATCGCCGAACGCAAGGACAAGATCCGGTTCGTCACCGCGCACCCGATGCACACGAGACAACGGGAGTTCTACCGGGGAGAGGCATGATACCAGCCAAGACTAGGATTCCGATGTTCAAATCGGAAAAGGAAGAAGCCGAGTGGTGGGACGCGCATCCGGAGGTCGTTACGGCACTGTTCCTGAAGGCGAAGAAGGAAGGGAAGATCAAGCGGCTGCCCGTGATCCGCGGGGCTACCAGATCCACGACGATCCGGCTGCCGATCGCCGATATTGAAACGGCGCAGCAGATTGCGGAGAAGCGCGGGTTGCCGTACCAGACCTATCTCAAGGGACTGCTCCATCAGGCTCTGGAACGTGAACGGAAAGCGGGATAGATCGCGCTCACAACCGGTTCCGTACCTTTTGACGACAGTGCCCGATTCCGTTACTCGCCACTGCCTGTGGAGGGGCGCAGTTGGCGGGCCAAAGGGCCTGCCCCACCAAAGCGGATGCTACGGGTGATCCGATCCCCGTCGCGCGGACGAATGAGGCGAAGGTTGTAGTCGAACTGCAGTCCGAGCCAGGTTTCCGGCAAAAACACGGAAGTACGTTCCCAGCCTCAATGCCGTATCGGCCGTGATGGAACGCGTGCCATTCACGATTGCGCCGACCCGGTTGGGCGGGACGTCCAGATCGCGAGACAGTTGGTTGATGCTGAGCCCCAGCGGTCTCATGAAGTCTTCCAGGAGGATCTCTCCAGGATGGATTGGCTCAAGTCGCTTTGACGGCTTGTCATCTCCCCGCGAGGGCCCCTTGCTAGATCTTCAGCGCCAGCTCCGCATCCGTGCGGCGCACGTAGTTGGCGTCCAGTGCCGCCGCGTCGCTGGCCTCGCCGCGCGCCAGTCGCTCGCCCGCGATGTGTGCGATGGCAGCGGCCAGCGCGCGCGGCGCGGTCACGACGCGCGCACCCGCGAAGCGCGTGCCTTCCATTACCAGCGCGAGATCGTTCGACAGAAACTCCTCCACCCCGGCGGGCAGCGATTCCAGCCACGGACCAAGCTTGGTCACCACTTCCGGGGTGACCAGCCTGCCCGAGTCGTCGTAAACCGCGGCGTAGACTTCGCCGCGGCGCGCATCCAGGGCCACGCCGCGCA
This sequence comes from Candidatus Solibacter sp., assembly GCA_017883355.1. Classification (GTDB taxonomy): domain Bacteria; phylum Acidobacteriota; class Terriglobia; order Bryobacterales; family Bryobacteraceae; genus Solibacter. Next base: position 5,009 of record JADGNS010000250.1, on the reverse strand, counting down.
GGCGCGCCGTACCGTATCGCGCCACCGCTTCCAGGTTCGACACCGCCACCGCCGGACGCCCCATCGCCTCCGCCAGCCCTTTCACGCACGCCAGCGCGACCCGGACGCCGGTGAACGTGCCCGGCCCCGACGCCGCGGCGAAGCACGCCACCTCCGCCAGTTTCACGCCGTGGCGCTCCAGCAGGTGCTGCAACTCCTCGTAGAGCACCGGACTGAAGCTGCCGGGCGCGTGCAGCAGCGCTTCCTCCAGCAATTCGCCATCGCGCAGCAGGGCCAGGCTGCCGTACTCGCTGGTGGTATCCACCGCCAGAATCAGCGGCATCACGGTGTGAGCCCGAGCGCGCGGTCCACCGCGTACACCTTCCCGTTGGCGTTCATTCCATAGACGCGCAGGTGCATGACCGCGGGGAAATTCTTGGCGATGCCGCCCAGCGGCCGCATCACGCCCTTTTGCCCGGTGGCGAGCACTCGAAATCCCTGCCCGTCGGCGGAAACTTCGCCGGTCCACAGCCACATCATGCTGCGCGTGGCGCGCGTTTCCTTGGTCAATTTGGCGGCGAACGGCGGCGAGACCCGGACGTGCAGGTCCTCCACCGGCTGCTCGATGGCGAACGGGACCTTGGGGCTGTTGGACTCCACTTCCTGCAGCACAATGTCGCGCGATTCGAACTTGTAAGATTTGTTCATGCCTTCGACGCGCCCTTCGCGCACCACGTGCAGCACCCAATCGTGCGCCGTATCGGGCGGCGCGCCGGTAAAATGGTCGCCTTTGAATTTGCCCTTGGTGAACTGGCCGTCGATGGGGTTGACCCAGTAGATGTCGTACCCGTGCTTCTCCACCACCAGTTCGAGCGGCCCCGGCTTCTCCACATAGACCACGTACTCGGTGTCCTCCAGGGCGAGTGCGCGTCCGCCGTCCACATCGAAGTACGGCTCCAGTTCCCAGTAGCGTGTGTCGTTGAAGAAGAAGTCGTACCAGACGGTCATCTGCTTCGCGCCGGGCGAGTTGGCATACGGCGCGCCCGTGCCGGTGTTGGCGAAGGTCACCGATTGGCCGTTCATGGTGGCGTTCCACAGGCGCTTGCGGAAGGCGGCGGTGTCCAGGTCGCCGGGGGCGGTCTTGCCCGCGCCGCTGTCCTCGCGTCCGCTATCCAGATTGACGAACGGCACGCCGTAGAGCTGGTGCTCGACGGCGCCGACTGCCGCGTCGGTGTTGCCGTAAGCGGCGAAGTCCATCCATCCGTCGTCGAGCAGCGGCGCCGAGGTCACGCGCGCCCCCGACGTGCGCGGATGCTGATAGCCGTCCAGTTCCTTGAGCACACCGCCGGCCTCTTTGAGTAGCGCCCGCGTGTCCACGGAATCTTCGAAGTATTGCACCGCCTGCCAGGTGACATTCATCGCGGCATAGCGGCCCACCAGGTAGCGCAGGAAGCGGCGGCGCTGCTGCCACGAAGGAAAGGCCTTGGTGAGCGCCGCGCCATCCGCCGCCAGAATCAGATCGGCCGTGATGCCCTTGGCGTTGAGGTAGCGGATGCGTTCGTCCAGGCGCTTGAACTGCGTCAGATTTGGCGTGTCCGGACCTTGGAATACACTCTCGGCGCCCTCGCCCCCGATGAATCCGCGGAGGTGGTTGAACTTCTGCGCCGCACGCGCATCGGCCAGCGCGCGGAACGTGTCGTCGTCCTCGAAGGCGAAGCGCATCTCGGCGGCGCCCATCCACAGGTGCGCCTGATAAAGCCCGCGCGCATCGCGTTCCGAATAAACCCAGTGGTGCACGTTCTCCGGATGCATGAACCCTGGCGATGGCGATGCCGCCGCCGTGAACTTGCCGGTCTTGCCGTCGAACTCGGCCAGATTGCTGGTGACGCGGTAATCCCAGTCGCCGGCCTCGGTGGGCGCGAAGCGAACCACCATCCGCTTCCCGCCGTCCCAGTACGCCGGCAGCGCCAGAGTGCGGTGCCGCGGGGAACGGAATTCCGCCTTCAGATCGACCGTCTTATAGGGTTCGGGATGCTTCGCCGCCGCCGGCTCGCTCAACTCGAAGAACAGTTCGCAAGTGGAGTACGCGGGCGTATTGTTGCAGGGTGAAACCTCCTGCGCCCGCAGGCCGGCCACCGCCAGCACCGCCAAAGCAGCGATCTTCATACTCTTAGGATAGCCATTTGTGGCAGGACGGCGGCGGCTTTCGCATCCGGTATAATTTGGAGGTCCACAGAGTGCATCCATGAGATCCGCCCTTTTCCTCGTCGCGCTGACGGCAGTCCTCGCATTGGCCCAGTCCGGCGCCCCGACTGTCATCCGCTCCAACACGCGCCTGGTCCTGGTCAACGTGGTCGCCCACGATAAGAACGGCGCGGTCGCGGACCTGAAACAGGACGACTTCGTGGTCTTCGATGGCAAGAAACAGCGCAAGATTGCGTCCTTCGGCGTGGAAACCGCCACTAGCACGATCCCGGGCGCCATGCCCAAACTGCAGCCGAACGTCTTCGTCAACTCCCTGCAGCGCCACTCGGAAACCCCCACCTCCGTCACCGTGATCCTCTTCGACGGACTGAACACGCCCATCACCGACCAACCTTACGCCCGAAACCAGGTGGCGAAGTTCCTGGGGACGCTGCAACCCGACGACCGCGTCGCGCTGTATTCCATGGGCAGGTCGTCCATACAGATCCTCCACGATTTCACCAGCGACCCGCAGGATCTGGCGCGCATCATCAAGCGGTACCGCGGCGCCGCCGACAGCGCAACAGCGCCGGGCCCGATGTTCCATCGTCCCGAATCGGGTACCGTGCAGCGCGAAGCGCCGTCCGCCGCCGACGAGAAGCTCGATCGGATGCTGGACAACCTGAACCAGACGGTGGCCCACACCGACATGGCAACCCGGGTGCGCTTGACCACGCAGGCGCTGGAGGCGATTGCCAACCACCTGGCTCCGCTGCCGGGCCGCAAGAATCTGGTTTGGATCTCCGCCTCGTTCCCCTTCAGCATCGGGCTGTACGACCGCAATGGACTGGCCAACCCCGTCAAGAACCCGCAGGAGAGTTTCCGCGACGCGATCACCCGCGCGGCCCGCGCGCTCAATCAGGCGAATATGGCCGTTTACCCAGTGGATGCCCGCGGCTTGATGGTCATCCAGGCCTACCAGGCATCCAACCCGGACGCCCCGGCAAACCAGGTGACGTCGTCGCTGGCAGCCATTAGTAGTCCCCAGGTAACGATGGAAGACCTCGCCGGCCGCACCGGCGGCAGGGCGTTCTACAATACCAACGACATCGCCGGCAGCGTGCGCAAGGCAATTGACGATACCAAAGTGTCTTACGTACTCGGCTTCTACCCGGACGAGGCCGACTTCGACGGCAGGTACCACGAGCTGCGCGTGCAGGTGTCCGGCCGCAAGGGACTGGAGTTACGTTCCCGGCAAGGCTACTATGCCAGCGACAAAGCGCCCGTCCCGGATGCGGCGTTGCAGGCGGCACTCCAGCAGGCAGTATCGGGACCGCTCCAGGCCTCGCGAATCGAGATTGGCGTGCACGTCACGCGCACCAACCAGCCGGAGCCGAATTCCCTGCAACTGGACCTGCTGGTGAGCGCGCGGGAACTGACGCTCAGTCTCAAAGAAGATCGCTGGCAGGGCGCCATCCGCCAGTCGATTGCGCAACTCGACGCGCAGGGGAAGGTACTGGACCGCATCACCGACCCCGTCAAACTGAACCTCAAGCGGGAGTCGCTGCCGCAATACCTGGAAACCGGAATGTCGTTTGTCAAAACCGTGAAGGCCAAGCCCGGGCTGGCTCAACTGCGCGTCATTGTGATGGACCGCGACTCGGGCGTGATGGGCTCCGTGATCATCCCCATGTCCCAAGTGCAATAAGCGACGTGGCATAAGTTGCTCATGACGCCCAGGGGGCGTCTCCACAAATGATGAAAATGCCGCCCGTCAAGCATCCGCTCCCTCACGGTCGCGGCTCCGATTGGGGTATTGCGACTTCGATCAGAGCCGCGACCGTCAGGGAGCGGATGCCGAAGAGCGCGAGTCCATTTTCGCGGAAAGCGCCGCCTTGTGCATCCGCGGGGCAGCTCAGACGTCTTACTTCTTTTCGGCAGCGCTCGCCGCGGTCTCCGTGGGCAGTTCCGGGTGCTTGGTCCACTCATCCCAGGATCCGTCGTAGAGCCGCGTGTCGTAGCCCAGGTACCGCGAAACCAGGTACAGCGCGCTGGCCTGCTGGCCGATGAAGCAGTAAGTCACTACGCGATCCCCCGGCTTCACCCCCGCATCGCGGAACTTCGTCTGCAGTTCTTCCACCGGCTTCAGCTTGCCGGTTTTTTCGTCCAGCAGCGAATCGTAGTGCACGTTGCCCGCGCCCTGTATGTGGCCCGCCGGCATCCCGGCGCGCGCCGTTTCGCCGCTATAGACCTTGGGATCGCGCGCGTCCAGAATGCGCACTCCGGCCTGATGCAAGTTGGCCTTCACGAAGTCCAGGCCGGTGATCACGTCGCTCTGCGGGCACGGCGTCAGTTTCCCCGGCTTGACCACGGGAGCGTCCTGGGATATTGCTCGCGCTTCTTCCTTCCACGTCGCCAGACTGCCGTCCAGCATGGCGGCATTCTTACCGAGCCCCATGGCGTCGAGCGTCATAATGACGCGCGCCGTTGGCGTCAGCCAGTCCTTGAGCCGGTAGACCACCACACGCGAATCGTTGCTTACACCGAACTTCGAAAAGACTTCAACCAGCTTGTCCATCGGCGGCAGTTCGAGGGTGAGACCGGTCGATCCTTTCACGCCCACCGAACTATAATCGATCCACTGCGACCCCGCGATATGCCCGGCGTCGTAGTCGGCCTTGTCGCCCACCGCCAGAACCACGAGGTTGGCGTCCTTTATGTGATCGGCCAGCCACGCGGTGGAAACGAACAGGCTCTCCCGTGTCCCGTGTCCCCCGCAAGTGGCGGCGGCCGCCGTGCCCGCCCCTATCCCAACAACGACGAGCCCTAGCGCGCTCAGTTTCCGT
>JADGNS010000249.1 GCA_017883355.1 Candidatus Solibacter sp. | reverse complement strand
CACCGAGTGCGCCATCAGGCTGTCCGTCATCGCCACATCGACGTAGCGCCCCGTGCCGCGCGCCTGCGCGTCCACCAGCCCGGCCAGAATGCCCATCACGCTGGTGAGGCTTCCGCCCAGAAGGTCGCCCGCCTGGAGGTTGGGAATGGCGGGCGGTCCGCCCGAAATGCCGATCTGGTCGCCCACTCCGGCACTCGCCAGGTAGTTGATGTCGTGCCCGGCCCGCAGGCGGTCGGGCCCGCTCTGCCCATATCCGGAGATCGAGCAGTACACCACGCGGGGATTGATTTCGCGCACCTGCTGGTAGCCGATGCCCAGCCGATCCACCACCCCGGGACGGAATCCTTCCACTACGACATCCGCAACCTTCGCCAGCCGCAGAAAAATCTCACGGCCCGCGGTTCGCGTGAGGTCGACCCGCACCGCGCGCTTGTTGCGGTTGAGCATGAGGTGGAGCAGTTCCCGCCGGTCCGGCCGTGTGCCGGGCGCGTGTGCCGCGGGCACTGGTTCCTCGTCGGCCATGGGCTCGATGCGGATCACGTCCGCGCCCAGGTCGGCCAGGTGAAGCGTGGCCATGGGACCCGGCAACAGCCGTGACAGGTCGAGCACACGTACATGGGAGAGAGGTTTTGGACGTGACGGACTCATCTCGTCTCGACGCACCATATGATAAGTCTCCTACAGTGTAGGGGCGCCCTGGGGCGTGGGTGTGCGACGTGGAAGTGGAGGAACGATCCAGGGGCTCGCCATTTTGGCGAATCTGAGCGTAGGCTCTACTGACAGATGTGCTGGGGAATTTGTCGGGAGTGGCCCCGGCCTACTGATCCAGCGAAAAAGCGCGACGCAGAACACCCGTCAGTGCGGTTCGGTCGACCGTGGCGAGTTCACCGAGGCGACGCACAATTTCATCCTTCGGCAACACTGTCAGCTTGTGAACGCGAATCATAGAGGCTGTATTCAAGCCCGCCTCACGCCATTGGTGAATAGGGAGATCGAAGTCGGAAACTCTGAGACGGGAGGTAATGGGAGCGGCAACGAAATCATCGTCTGCCGAGTCCAAGAGGACAACAGCGGGACGCAATTTGCCACCTGGCGTCTGGTGGAAGTCGATCCGAATCAGGACGACTTCACCGGGGCGGAGTGTCATGGATCAGCACTTCGTAGATCGAGTCATCGTCAGCGTACGCCGCCTCGAATTGCCGTCGGCCAGCCGCGCGCCAGGCAATGTCGTCCTCGGAGATGCCCCAATGGAGTACGACCTGAATCTGCTCCCCCGGCGGAACCTGCGAAGCGATCTCAGGCGGAACGGCGATCTGGCCGTTCGGTGCGAGTTCGCCCCTAAAGTCAGCGGTCTTCATATCCGTTCCCTCGTCCTCTATATCATCTCACGTGTTCGGACACCGTAGCCGTGCAGGGTCCGTCCTTCCGAACTCGCTGTCCTCTTGACCGGTCGAAGCGGTGCCCGCGGCGATGGCGAAGGCGTGTTGAGACGAGTGAAGTAGCTGGCTGGAACTCGCCCTCCTGTCCAGCCTACCCCTTAACTTAATCTGCGTGTAAACCCAAACGGTGGGAAATCGGTCTATACATTCGAATGGAACGAAGTCGTTCATCCGGGCTGGCGCCAGTTGCCAGTTATACAGGCGCCGATGAGAGCGAGGATTTCGATTCGCTGGTGCGGCTGCATCGGCCGCGAGTCTTCCGGTTCATCCTGGCCTCGCTGCGCGACAGGGAGACCGCCGAAAATCTAACACAGGACTGTTTTGTGAGGGCCTATCAGGCGCGCGGCCAGTTCCGGGGCGCGTCCAGCATCGCTACCTGGTTCATGAAGATTGCGGCGAACCTGGTACGGAATCACGAGTCCAGCAGCCGCCTGAAGTTCTGGAGACGTTCGCTGCACTCCGGTGTGGACATGGCCGATATCGGGAACTCCATCGCGGACCGCCAACAATCCGCGGAGGAGGCGGCCTTGGTCCAGGAGCAGGTCAAGGCAATCTGGGCTGCCGCCGCTGGTCTTTCGGCCCGGCAGCGGACGGTGTTCCTGCTCCGGTTTGTAGAAGACATGGACCTTCTGGAAATTGCCGACGTCACCGGGATGAAGGAAGGCACGGTAAAGACACACCTCTTTCGGGCGCTCCAATCGGTGCGCGCCAGGCTGGGGGAAACGAAATGAGCAAGCACTTAACTGAGCAAGGAGTTTCCATGTACCTCATCGGCGACGTCAGTATGGAAGAACGCAAACACACGGAAGAGTGTGCGGCCTGCCAGGCGAAGATCGCCGGCCTCACGGTCTCCATCTCGCACTTTCGGGGAGCCGTCCGGAACTGGAGCGATCGGGCGCGTGCCACGGATCGCGCCGCGGAGCTCCGCTGGACCGTGATCCCGGCATCGGACCATCTGGCGCGCCTGTTGCTGCCGGCGCTGGATTTGCCGTGGTATCGCTCACTCTGGAACGGCGTCCACGAGCTCTTTCAGCCCGCGCCTCCACTGCTGGATATCACGTCCAAACCGGTTTTGGTGCGGAACATCTGGGGCCAGTATGGCCGGCAGAAGAAGTCATGGGTGATGTCGGTGGCGCTGCAATCGGCGGTTGTGGCGTTGGTGTTTACCGCCGCGCTTACCCCTACCGTGAGACGTCAGATCATGGGCCCTTCCGTAGTGCTGGTGGCGCCGGCCCTGCCTCCGGATGAGCCGGCGCATGCAACCGTCAAGCCCAGGACGTCCGGCGGCGGAGGCGGAGGCGACCGATCGCCCTTGCCGGCATCGCAGGGCCGCGCTCCCAAGTTTGCGCTGCGGCAATTCACGCCTCCCATGGCGGTGGTTGCCAATCTCGACCCGAAGCTCGCCATGGAGCCGACCCTCATCGGGCCTCCCGATGTGCAGCTTCCGAACGTGAACCTGGCCCAATACGGCGACCCCTTGGGAAGGATTGGCCCGGCTTCGAATGGCCCGGGGTCGGGAGGCGGCATCGGCTCGGGCAAAGGTGGGGGCATCGGAACCGGCACGGGTCCGGGTTTCGGCCCCGGTGACGGGGGCAGCATCGGCGGTGGCGTTTTCCGCATGGGCGGCGGAGTGTCGGCTCCAACGTTGTTGTCAAAGGTCGAGCCCGAATATTCCGAGGAGGCGCGCAAGGCGAAACACCAGGGCGTCGTGCTGCTCTACGTGGAAGTCGACCCTTCCGGCAAGGCCACCAACATCCGCGTCCTCCACAGCCTGGGCTTAGGCTTGGACGAAAAGGCGATCGAAGCCGTCAGGAAGTGGAGATTCAAACCTGGGGTCAAGGACGGCAGGCCGGTCACAGTGCAGGCGCAGATCGAAGTCAACTTCCGTCTCCTGTGACTGAGGCCGACGCGCCGTCGGTTCCGCGGCCGCACTGTCGCGGTCAAGTTTCAGAGGTTTCCGACGAGCGCTTGTCGCCCCGGCCCATGAACTGATGCAGGGCGAAGGGGACTTCGTCGGGATGCACCGTGCACCAGACGACGATGCGCTCGAACTTGACGGTATCGTCGGCGATGCCGCTGATTTCCATCAGCTCGGTTTCGATGATCTCCGGGTCTCGCATGAATCTTTAGCATGGCACACTTGCATCAAACCGGCCCGGGCAGCGGTCAGTCAGGTCCGTTTGTTCAACTCGCGGCCCGCTGTATACTGCGGGAATGAGAAAACTCGCTGTCTTTGTCCTCCTGGCCATGCCCGCGCTCTCTCAGGAGCGCGTCGATCTGGGGATCGTCGACCGCGTCAAAGCCGAAGCCTTCGAGCGTTCCAAGGTCATGGAGACCTTGCGCAACCTGACCGACGTGCACGGCCCGCGGCTCACCGGATCGCCGGGGTTCGAAGACGCCGCGCGATGGGCAATCGGGGAACTTAACGGCTACGGTCTCGAGAAAGTGCATCTCGAAAAGTGGGGACCGTTCGGGCGAGCCTGGTCGCTCGAACAAGCGTCTCTCGAGTTGATCGAGCCGCGCTACTCGCAGCTTACAGCCGTGCCGCTGGCCTGGAGCGCCTCCACCAACGGCCCGGTCACCGGCGAACTTGTGCTGGCGCCGCTGCGCGGATCGTTCCGCGACGGACCGAAGAAATCCGCGGAGGCATTGCAGGCGTATCGAGCGAAATGGGCGGGAAAACTGCGCGGCAAGATCGTCCTGCTTAGCGCTCCCAAGGTGCCTGCCCCGCCAAGCAACCCGCAGTTCCGGCGTTATACCGCGGCCGAGCTGGCCGACATGGCGAATGCGCCGGCGCCCGCCGCCAAACTCGCCGCCAAGAGACTGGACGAACTGGAATGGCCGGAAGATCCCGCCGAAATCGGCAAGTTCTTCGGCAGTCTGCCCAATGCGCTGATGGAGCAGTTGTACGATCTCTACGACGAAGCCGTGGCCGAGCGCGGCGAGTTCTTCGCCAAGGAAGGCGTGGCCGGTGTGCTTCTGGAAGACGAGCGCGCGCACGAAGGCATGCTCTTCAGCGAAGCGGCCGGCGGATTCAAGGCAGCCGGTACGCCCGCGCCGCCCACGTTCGTCGTGACCGCCGAACAGTACAATCGGGTCGCCCGCCTCGTCGACAAGCAGAGCCCCGCACGCGTCCGCTTGAGCCTCAAAGCCACCACCTCGGACCGCGACATGGACGGCCTGAACATCATCGGAGAGATCCCCGGCGGAGACAAGAAGGATGAGATCGTGATGGTCGGCGCCCATTTCGACTCCTGGCATTCCGGCACCGGCGCCACCGACAACGGCGCCGGCAGCGCCGTGATGATCGAGGTGATGCGCATACTGAAGGCCCTCAACCTGAAGCTTGACCGCACTGTCCGCATCGGTTTGTGGGGCGGCGAAGAGCAGGGCTTGTTCGGTTCGCGCGCCTACGTGAAGGAGCATTTTGCCGATTCCAAAACCATGCGGGTCACTTCCGAACACGGAAAGCTCTCCGGCTATTTCAACCTGGACAACGGCAGCGGCAAAATCCGCGGTGTGTACTTACAGGGCCACGAAGCCATGCGGCCGATCTTCGAGTCGTGGCTGGCTCCGTTCCGCGATATGGGCGTGACGACGGTTTCCATCCGCAACACCGGCGGCACCGATCACCTGAGCTTCGCGGCGGTTGGCCTGCCGGGCTTCCAGTTCATCCAGGACCCGCTGGATTACGGCACCGTCACGCACCACTCCAACATGGACACCTGGGATCACGCGGTCCCCGAGGATCTGATGCAGGCCTCCGCCGTGATCGCGACCCTGGTGTATCAGACCGCAACACGCAAGGAGATGTTGCCGCGGCGGGAGTTGCCGAGGCCCGAGTAGGCGCGCGCCGAGGTCAGCCACGTAACATCAGCGCAGCCCTCGTCGTACGAGCGACCATCCCGCGTGCCGGAGGGCGCTACATGGACCAACGGGCCTGACGCAACACAGCGTGCGCCGAGCCCTTCAACAACTCGTACCAGACCGTGAGGAACTGCCCGCTGTCGAGCTCCACCGTCGCTGGATAACCAAGGTCGACACCGGCGCCGTCATCGGAAATTACGATGGGCTCCGACCACGTACCGCCGTGGTCCGAGCTCACCCGCGCCTGGTTGCCGAAGGGCGCTCGACGGTATCCATAGGACATGAGCAAGCGACCGTCCCGCAGCCGAAGCAGATGCGAAGGCAGGCCCCAAACACCGATCGCGCGCGGGGTAGTCCAGGTCCGTCCTCCATCGGCCGATTCCGTCTGAAGGGTCTCGCCCCCGTTCTGGGGATTGTGATTGCGGATGTGCACGATGACGCGGCCATCCGACGCCTGCACGGCGTGCAGTTCGTGATACTGCACCACTGTGTCGCCGGGACGGGCGGGAATCTCGGAGAGCCAGCGCCAGGTCTTGCCGTCGTCGGACGATTCGCAAACCCCAACCTTCTGCCCGGGCTGCCAGAGCTGTTTCCCGGCATAGAGCAGACGGCCGTCAGCCAGGGCCGTTGGACCGTGAGGGCTGTTCACCGGAACGCGGTACGGCGCCGACCATGTCATGCCTCCATCGGTGGAGCGCAGCATCCAGGTGTCGAGCAATGCGTGGCGCTGTTCGGGGGTGGTGCGCAGGTTCGCGGCCTGCCAGCGCTCCAGCTTTTCGGCGGGCCAACCGGACGCGTCCTTTAACACTGCTTCATACGCGAGCGAGGTGAAGGTCGTCACCAGCAACGATCCCGATGGCGTTTCCAGCACACCGGAATCGCGGTCGTCGATCGGCGAATCCAGCAGCACCTCGGGCCAACTCCACGTTCGGCCGCCATCGCGCGATCGCATCCACTCCACCCGGCCGAACGGACATACGTGGGCATCGCGGCCGCCGGAGTAGGCCACTACCAGCTCCGCATTGCGGCGCATCGCCAGCGTGGCCCAGCCATGGTAATACTCGGGCTGACGGCTGATGGTGACGCTGGATTCGACGTGCCGCCGCGCAGCGGTTTGCGCGTTTAGCGCGGCGACCGCGGCACTCGTGGAAATGAAATCCCGGCGTCTCAAGATATACCCTCCAACGTTGCCGACGCCGGTGCCCGTCGCGGTATCGACATACTGCATGATCGGAAAAGCCCGTCTTTTCCCTCAATTGCCAATTCGCGGCGCAGTCTTGGAGAGGCTTGCCATATCGCGATCGAACTTTACCCCGTCGAATGGAACCACGATCACTTTGCTGCCATGATTGTCGTTTGCCCGCTCCTGGTCTTTGGGCACATCCAGGACCGCGAATGTAAAGTAAGCGACATGGCCATTCTCCAGTAACACGCCCGGACGCTCGATCTTATCCCAATGGTTCACGGTTCCGTCCGTGTATCGAACGAAGTCGGTGGTCGGATCGTAGGCCAGCCCCCGATTCGTCCAATTGTTGATGCCATCGGGTGACGCCAAATGGAACGCCTTGCGCTCACTCCAGCAATTAACCACGATATGATACATGCCCCCGCTATACCAGACCACCGGATCTTCCAGGTTACGTTTTG
>JADGNS010000248.1 GCA_017883355.1 Candidatus Solibacter sp. | reverse complement strand
TAGGCATCAGCATCGCCCTCGGCTCCTTTGTCTTCCTGCTCACCTGGCGCCTTGCACGTCGCTTCGGGGGGCGAGGTCTTGCCATTGCGCTGCTGATCGCCGCGATGTTGGGGCCGTTCCGCGACTCCGCCTATATGGCCATGTTTCCCGAATGGGGCTACTACGCGCCCGGCATCGCGCCCATGCTTGCCATCTCAGTGGCGTACGTCGTCATTGGTGTGGTGGGGCACGGATTGATGCGGGTGATATCCGGTCCGGCCACCGCCGATCCGTTGGCCCGCCGGTTGTGGAAGCATGCCTAGGAGGCAGTAACGCACAGGGTGACCCACGCTGGTTCGGCGACTCAGCATCGATCGCGGCTTGTCGCACCAGCGGTTAGGAACGGTGCTTGGGTTGACCTGAGGTCACTTGGCCGTATAACGCCGGCCGCGGCCATTCGGCGGATTCTCTGTATATACGCGAGTCGTATATACTGAAGTTGTGCTGGACAAGATCGAGGGCTTCGATTGGACAACGCAACTGTTTCGAACCGTGACTGCTTATGAAATGAATACCGGAGAAAGGAGCCATTATGCCCCGCAAATCGACTGACGTTGTCAAACTCAAGGCCAACGCCGGGGAAGCCGACTGGTACGCGACCCCCAAAGGTCGTCTGCAGACACAGCGAGAGTTTGCCCGCGCGCTCAAGGAAGGGACTCTGATTCGCTCGGCTGGATCGAAAATAGCGCGAAGCGATCCAAGGGTGCTGGAACAGCTCATGGAGGAGGCCAAGCGGAACGCCACTCGCTCCATCTCAATTCGCGTCCCGATCGCCGACCTCGAACAGGCGCGGCAGATCGCCGAAAAGACCGGGGTCGGCTACCAAACCGTGCTCAAGCAAGCCATCAGAGAAGGTCTGAAGCGGGCTGGCTGATTCCGATCGCCGTGCCCGAGGCCACTTGGACGTGTCACGCCCTTATCCGCGGAAGTGGCGCTGCAAAGGAACGCGAAGTCCGCGATCTGGGAACCTGGCGCCCGCTTACCGCCACGAAAGTGGGCACTCCTCCTCGTCGACCGAGCAGTTGAACATCCCAATAAAAAAAGCTCCCGGACGAAAGCTGCCGTCCGGGAGCGTTGCGATTCTCCCACTTTACACTGGTGGAACGAAATTCTAGCTGCAGCCGCTGGTGCCGCCGCAGTTGCCGCACTTATAGCAGCTTCCGTTGCGGGTCATGATGGAGCCGCACTCCGAACACAGCGGGGCATCGGTAGTCATGACGTTGAACGGCAGTTGCTGCTGCGGGCTGGTTTCCGTCGGGCGGAGGGTCATGGTTTCGCCCACCTCGCTGACGGCATATTCCGGGCCGAGGAACTTGGCGCCCATCCAACGGAAGATGTAATCCATGATGGATTTCGCGTAGGGGATGGTCGGATTGCCCGTCCACCCGCTGGGCTCGAAACGCACGTGGGCGAACTTATCCACCAGGAACTTGAAGGGCACGCCGTATTGCAGGTTGAAGCTGACGGCGGTGGCGAAGGCGTCCATCAGGCCGGAAATGGTGGACCCTTCCTTGGCCATGGTGATGAAGATCTCGCCGGGCGCTCCGTCGTCGTACATGCCGACCGTGATATAGCCTTCATGTCCGCCGATGGAGAACTTATGGGTGATGGAGCGGCGCTCGTCGGGCAACTTGCGGCGCACCGGGCGGTAGACCACGCGCTCCACCGGCGCGGCCGAAGCGGCAGCGGCGGCGGCCGTAGCTACGGCTCCCGCGTTCTTCTTCTCGCCCTTGCCGGATCCGGAACTGAGCGGCTGTACGCGCTTGGAGTTGTCGCGGTAGATGGCCACGGCTTTCAAACCCAGCTTCCAGCTTTCGGTGTAGGCGGTCATGATGTCCTCCACCGTGCACTCTTCGGGCATGTTGATGGTCTTGGAAATCGCGCCCGAGATGAACGGCTGGACGGCGGCCATCATCTTGACGTGACCCATGTAGTGTATGGAGCGGGTTCCGTTCTGCGGACGGAAACTGCAATCGAACACCGGGAGATGCTCCGGCTTCAATTCGGGGGCGCCCTCGATGGTGCCGCTGGAATCGATGTGGGTGACGATCTTCTCCACCTGCTCGGGCGAGTAGCCCAGCTTGATGAGGGCGGCGGGGACGGTATTGTTGACGATCTTGATGACGCCGCCGCCCACCAGTTTCTTGTACTTGATGAGCGCCAGGTCGGGCTCGATGCCGGTGGTGTCGCAATCCATCATGAAACCGATGGTGCCGGTGGGCGCGAGCACGGTAACCTGCGCGTTGCGATAGCCGCTCTGCCGGCCGCTGTCTAGAGCGTCGTCCCAGCACTGCCGGGCGCCCTGCATCATGGCGGTGGGGACGTGGTGGCCATTGATGCGGTTGACGGCATCGCGGTGCATGCGGATGACTTCGAGGAAGGGCTGCTGGTTGTCGGCGTAGCCTTCAAAGGTACCCACGGCCGCGGCGATGCGGGAACTGGTGAGGTAGGCCTGGCCGCACATGATGGCAGTGATGGCGGCGGAGTGATCGCGGCCCTGGTCGCTATCGTAAGGCACGCCCATGGACATGAGCAGCGCGCCCAGGTTGGCGAAGCCGAGGCCGAGGGGCCGGAAGGCGTGCGAATTCTGGCCGATCTTCTCGGTGGGATAGCTGGCGTTATCGACGATGATTTCCTGCGCCAGGATCATGGTATCGACGGCGTGGCGGAAGCTGGGGACGTCGAACTGGCCGTCCGGCCCGACGAACTTCATGAGATTCAGCGAGGAGAGGTTGCAGGCCGAATCGTCGAGGAACATGTACTCGCTGCAGGGGTTGGAGGCGTTGATGCGGGCGGTGTTTTTGCAGGGATGCCAGCGGTTGACGGTGGTATCGAACTGCATGCCGGGGTCGCCGCACTGGTGGGTGGCTTCGGCGATCATGCGCATCAGGTCCTGGGCCTTGTGACGCTTCACGGGTTGGCCGGTGGAGACGCCTTTGGTCCACCAATCGTCGCCGCGGCCGGCGGCTTCCATAAAGTCGTCGGTGGCGCGGACGCTGTTGTTGGCGTTCTGGAAGAAGATGGAGCTGTAGGCTTCGCCATCGAGGGAGGCATCGTAGCCGGCCTCGACCAGGGTGTAGGCCTTTTTCTCCTCCTTGGCCTTGCACCAGATGAACTTGTCGATGTCGGGATGATCGGCGTTGAGGATCACCATTTTGGCGGCGCGGCGCGTCTTGCCGCCGCTCTTGATGACGCCGGCGAAAGCGTCGAAGCCCTTCATGAAGCTGAGCGGCCCGCTGGCGCGCCCGCCGCCGGAAAGGATGGCGTCTTCTTCGCGCAGGGCGGAGAGGTTGGAGCCGGTGCCGGAGCCCCACTTGAAGAGCATGCCTTCGGTCTTGGCCAGATCGAGGATGGACTCCAGCGAGTCCTTGACGCTGACGATGAAGCAGGCCGAGCACTGCGGGCGCGCCGCGCCTTCGAGCTTGCAGACGCGGCCCTGCTGCTCGTCGTAGATCCAGCCGTAGCCGCGGGTTTCTTTGACGCCGACATTGAACCAGACGGGGGAATTGAAGCAGGCCTTCTGGGTGAGCATCAGGTGGGCCAGCTCGGTGCGGAAATTCTCACCATCCTGGGGGGTTTTGAAGTAGCCGTCCTTCATGCCCCAATCGGCGATGGAATCGACCACACGCTGCACCAGTTGGGCCACCGAGGTCTCGCGGTCGGGAGAACCCAGCTTGCCGTGGAAATACTTGCTGGCGACGATGTTGGTGGCGGTTTGCGACCAGTCCACGGGAACTTCGACGTCGCGTTGCTCGAAAATCACCGAACCTTTGTCATTGCCGATAGAGGCGGTACGCGTTTCCCATTGGATCTCGTCGTACGGAGTCCTGCCAGCTTCCAGTTTGGTGGTAAAGTACCGCGGGAATGAGATTCCCGTCTTGGTTTGTTGGGGGTCTTGGGTCTTCAATAATTCTATTTTCGCACTCAAGTCAACAGATAGTAGTCCCATGAATCTCTCCTCTTCGTGGATTCCTGCCGAGGGGAACGCCTTCGTAATGGTGCCCCAATATGTAGTGGCGCGTCAAGAATTATATCTCCATATTGTGTCTTAGGGTTACGGGTGACACGTTCGGAACGTTACGTTTTGATCGCCAATACTTGAAGTTTTTGTTAGAAAATCTGTGCGTGGGCGGTCAGAGCGAATCCCACAATCGAACACCACCGGCGGGGGATGGCAAGCTAAGCCGCCAGATCCAAAGACACTTGGCGAAATCGACCCTGGCATGCCGCGTGCACTCAGGCCGGTATGGCACTCTGGTCCGACACCCGCTTCGCCCTGCGGCAGCTTCGCAAAGCACCGGGCTTCACACTGATCGTAGTCGGCACTTTGGCCCTCTGCATCGGGGTAAACACGGCAATTTTCAGCGTCCTGGACGCGGTTTTGCTGCGCGGGGCGCCCTATCCGGAGGCGGATCGCCTCGCCGTGGTGGTGACTGCCGCCCGCGAAGGTGGTGTCGAAGATATCGACACTTCGCAGACCGGTGCCCTGTTCGAGGCGGTTCGAGATCACGCCGGCGGCCTGGATGTGGCGGCCAGCTCCCAGTCCGGCGGTGCCAACTTCGCCGCCAACGACCGGCCGGAGTACATCCAGCAACAGCGCGTCTCGGCGGGGTACTTCCGGGTGCTGGGCATGGCGCCGCGGGCCGGGCGGGAATTCAGCAGGGAGGAAGACGTTCCGGAGGGCGTGGCGGTGGCCATCCTGAGTCACGGGTTCTGGCAGCGGGCCTTCCACGGGGACGACGCCGTGGTGGGCCGCACCATCAGCCTGCGCGGTGAAGAGTATACGGTAGTGGGCATCATGCCGCGCGATTTCCGCGCCGACTCGCCGGTGGATGTGTGGACGCCGCTGCGCCCCAGCCGGCGCGGTGAGGGCGGCGGGTCGAATTACCACGTGATCGCGCGCCTGAAGCCGGGCGTGAGTTGGCCGCAGGCGAGTGAGCAACTGCGCTCGCTCAGCCAGGCGCTGAATGCCGACCCGGCTTTCCCGCGCGAGATGAAAAACTTCGAGGAGCGCATCATCCCGCTCGCAACCGACGCGACGCGGGACGTACGGACTGAACTGTTGCTGACGTGGGCGGCGGTCCTGGTGGTGCTGCTGATCGGCTGCGTGAACATCGCGGGGCTGCTGCTGGCGCGATCGGGCGCGCGCGGCCGGGAGATGGCCACGCGGATGGCGCTGGGCGGGAGCCGTGGGGCGATCGTGCGCCAGTTGCTGATCGAGAGCCTGCTGCTGGCGCTGATCGGCGGCATCGTGGGCGTCGGCGTGGGCGGCTTCGCGCTGGACTGGCTGAAACAACTCGGCGCGGAGAAGAGCCAGATCTGGTACCCGATCGAACTGGATGCGCGGGTGCTCGCCGTGATGATGGGGATCGCGGTGCTGACCAGCTTATTGTTCGGCCTGGCGCCGGCGCTGCACACCAGCCGGCTGGATATCCGAACCGTGCTCAACGAGGCCGGCCGCGGCATCGCCGGCTCGCGCCGGAGTTGGACGCGCGGCGTGCTGGTAGCCGCGCAGGTGGCGCTGAGCCTGGTGCTGTTGATCGGCGCCGGGCTGATGGTGCGCACGCTGGTTTGGCTCAACGGCCTGAATCCGGGCTTCGACACGCGCAACGTGGTGGCCGCCGAGGCGTCCTTACAGGATGCGCGCTATAAGACGTCAGCGGCGGTCAACCGGCTCTACACAGAGACGCTGGAGAGGATGCGGCGCATTCCGGGAGTGCAATCCGCGGCGGTGGCGCTGACGCTGCCCTACGAACGCCCGCTGAACGACGGATTCCGCACGGTGGATGGCGTGGACACCAAAGAGCACGGGGGCGAGTTCGTCTATGCCACCCCCACCTACTTCGAAACCATGCGCATCCCCATGCTCTGGGGCCGCGCCTTCCGCGATTCCGATACTCCGCAGAATGCGCGGGTGGTGGTGGTGAGCGCAAGTTTTGCGAAGAAGTACTTCCACGGCGACGCGTTGGGCCGGCATCTGAAATCGGGGAAGGAGATCAGCGAAATCGTCGGCATTTGCGGAGACGTGCAGCAGCACAGCGGATTGAGCGGCGGTATGGGCCCCCTCTCGGTCGAGCCGACCGTCTATGTGCCGGCATCGCAGCTTAGCGACGGTTACGTGAAACTGGTCCACACCTGGTTCTCACCCAAGTGGGTGATCCGGACCGGCGGCCCGACGGCGAACCTCAACGGGCAGATCCGGGCGGCGATCGCGGATTTCGATCCGAGGCTGCCGGTGGCGCACTTCCGCACGGTGGATGAATTGCGCAACATGCAAACGGGTAGCCAGCGCTATCTCGCCGCGCTATTTTCCATGCTGGCGGGCCTCGCACTTTTGCTGGCGGCGGTCGGTCTGTACGGCCTGATCTCGCAATCCATCGCGCAGCGCCGGCACGAGATCGGCATCCGGCTGGCGCTGGGGGCAACGGCCGGGCAGACCATCGCCGGGGCGATCCGGCCGGGGATCCTGCTTTCGATCGTCGGAATCGGCGCCGGTCTTGGGATGTCCCTGGTGGCGGTGCGGTTCCTGCGGAGTCTGCTATGGGGCGTGCGCGAGACGGACCCGGTCACGTTCGGGGCCACCGCCGCCATTCTGCTGCTGGTGGCGGCGCTTGCCAGCCTGGCGCCCGCGCTGCGGATTCTGCGCATGGACCCGGCGGAGACGCTGCGCAACGAGTAGGCTGTTCCCGGAGAAATCCGGCGCCCAGGGTGTTGATGACCTCAAGGACGGCACCCAGCGGACTAGCGCTCCCTTAACGGTCGCGGCTTCGGATGCGTGCATCGCGGTTCGGATCGACGCGCCTCCAATCCGAGCCGCGACCGTTAGAAGCCGAGAAAGAATCGCAAGGACCGACGGGTTGACAGACGAAAGCGTCTGTCCCACGTTGGTGCCCAAGCGCTTGCGTCTTAGTGGGGCAGGC
>JADGNS010000247.1 GCA_017883355.1 Candidatus Solibacter sp. | reverse complement strand
TGGCCAGGTCCATGTGCTCCAGTTGCAGGCCGTAGAAGCGGAAATACTCGCTGGCCGGAAAACTCGCCTCATGCTGGCGCTCCAGTTGCACGCGCAGCATCATGATGACGTCGGCATCCTGGATGGCGTCGCGGATGTCGGTGGTCAGGCGGACGCCGGGCGCAAGCTGCGCCAGTTCCACGGGCAGGAGCGAGGCCGGCCCGCACAGCACGATCTCGGCGCCGAACTTGGAGAGCAGGTGCACGTTGCTGCGCGCCACGCGGCTGTGGGCGATATCGCCGATAATGGCCACCTTGAGGCCGTCCAGGTGCCCGCAGCGATCGAGGATGGTGCGCGCGTCGAGCAGCGCCTGGGTGGGGTGCTCGTGCGTGCCGTCGCCGGCGTTGATGATGGGCGTGGGCAGGTAGCGCGCGAGAAAGTGCGGAGCGCCGGAGGCCGCGTGGCGCATCACGATGGCATCCGGCCGCATGGCACCGAGAGTATTCAGCGTGTCCACCAGCGATTCGCCCTTGGTGACGCTGGATCCCGATGCCGTGATGGATACGGCGTCCGCGCCCAGGCGCTTGGCCGCGATTTCGAAGCTGGTCCGCGTACGGGTGGAAGCTTCGTAGAACAGATTGACGATCATTTTGCCGCGCAGTTGGTCCAGCTTTTTTAAGCTCTGGCTCTGCATCGGCTGGAAGTCTTTGGCGCGCGCCAGGAGGGCAGCGATCTCGGCGCGGTCCAACTCCTCGATCCCCAGCAATCCGGCTGGCATGGCGCGCCTACCCGGCCCTCTCACACATCAGGACCTTCTCCATGCCGTCGATCTCCTGGAACTTGACTTCGATGATCTCGATATCGCTGGTCTGCACCGTGCGCCCGATGAAGCGTGCTTCGATGGGCAGTTCGCGGTGTCCGCGGTCGATCAGCACCAGCAGTTGCACCCGGGCCGGCCGGCCGTGGTCGAACAGCGCGTCCAGCGCGGCGCGGATGGTGCGGCCGGTGTACAGCACATCGTCCGTCAGGATGATGTCCTTGCCGGCCACGCTGAAAGGAATCTCCGTGGCGCTGACCACCGGCTTTACGTCCACCGTGCTGAGATCGTCGCGATACAGATTGATGTCGAGGATGCCCACCGGCACCTTCCGGTTTTCCAGGCTCTCGATCTTCGAAGAGAGCCGTTGCGCCAGGGGAACACCGCGGCGCCGGATGCCGATAAAGGCGAGTAGATCCAGATCCTTTGTCTTCTCCAGTACCTCGTGAGCCAGCCGTACCAGAGTCCGGTCGATCTCCGAGGCACTCATGAGCTGTGCTTTTTCGCGCGTGATGGCCATTCATGCTCCGAATGTCAGGGTATCACGCTGGCGGGTCGGGGTCGGCTCACGCCGCTCTTGAAACGAATCCCCAATTCACGTCACCAGATCTTGTGAACCGGAACCTTCGCACGTATTGTGGGTTAGAGTAGATAATGAGCCTTGGACGCGCGATTGCACTTGGGGTTGGCGTGTGCCTGGGATCGCTTGTGGCCCAGGATTGCCCCGCCGTGGCGAGCGTTCTCCCGAATGGGACTTTCGCCGGCTCGCTGGATGGCGCGAGTTGCCAACTGGGCGACCGCACCCCCTACGCGCCGTACCGCCTCGACCTGCCGGTGCGCGGCCAGATCAAGATTGAATTGAGCGGCAGCCCTGCGGATTTGTCTCTCACATTGCGCGACGCCTCGGGGAGCAAGGTCGATTCCGGCGCCTCGCTGCTGCGGCCCATCGAGGCAGGCAGCTATACGGTGCTGGTAAACGGCCGCGCAGCCGGCCAGACCGGCAGCTACACGGTAAACACCTCCTTCACCAGCGAACCCGGCGTTCTCTGCTCGCTCTTCCCCAATATCGGAGGCGACCAGACCGTGCAAGGAAAACTCCCCGGTTCCGGTTGTCTGGCTCTCGACGGCACGCCCTACGAAGCCTACACATTGACCACGGACGGCGCCGGCACGCTGACGGTGGCGGCCACCAGCCAGGACTTCACGCCCATGGTGGCGGTCCGCTCGATCGACGGGCGCCCACTTTCCCTGCTCACGGCCAACTCGTTGAACGTCGTGCTGGACGCCGACAGCCAGTACCTGGTCCTCATCTTCTCCGCCGATCAGAGCACGGGTGCTTACCAGATCGCCAATACCTACCGGCCGGCGGACGGCGAGACCTGCCGTTCGCGAAAGACGCTCGCCGACTCCGACAGCGATAGCGGCGCCATCACCGCCGCGAGTTGCTTCGTCACCATCGCCGGCAGCGGCGATCAATCGTATTACAACTACTACGACTTCACGCTCCCTGGCGCCGGCCTGGTGACGGCGAGCGCGACGAGCGGCGATTTTACCGCCACGCTCAATCTGCTGGATGCTGCCGGTAACATCCTGGCTGTCGATTCCGGAGGCGGGGGGATCGATGCGCAGTTCAACGTGCGGAGCAGCCTGCGCGCGCAACTCACAGCGGGCAGCTACCGGTTGCAGGTCTTAAGCGACCTGCCTTCCGGCGGCAATTACGCGGTCAATTACGCGTTTCAGGCGGGCAATCCGCAACCCTGCGCGGCGGGCGCGCTCCATGCGGGCGACCAGTTGAATTCCGCCCTCACCGACGGCGGTTGCCGCACCAGTCTGGGCCTCTCCGATCTGTACACTCTCACCCTGCCCTCGGCCGGCACGGTGGATCTTGAGATCAGCTCGGGGATGTTCGACGCGATTCTGGCCATCCGCGACAGCAAGGACAACCTGATCGTGCGCGATGACGAGGTCGAGGGCCTCAGCGTGGCCCACGTGACGGCCGATCTGCCGGCCGGCGTCTACACGGTGGCCGGCGCCGCCACCTCCTACGCCGGGAACTACCAGCTCACTGCCAGGTTCACGGCGCATGACATACCGGCCTGCACTTTCGCCCAATCGCTGGATCTGAATGGCGGCTTCGTCCAACGCCTCGGCCCGCGGAGTTGCATCGGCGCCAACGGCCAGCCGGTGGATTACTACACCTTCACGCTGGCGGTGGATGCGCTGGTGCTGGCCGTCATGACCTCCAGCGAGGTGGATGGATACCTGACGCTTTACGATGCCAACGGCAACGTGCTGCGCAATGATGACAATACCTACGGATCCAACGATCCGCTGATCGTGCAGTACCTGGCGGCGGGGACGTACAGGCTGGCGGTACGCGGCGCATCCAGCACGGTGGGCGGGCTCTACCAGGTCGATCTGCGCACCACCACCGGTCCGCGGCCCCCGTTGTGTACCCCGAAATCCACGGTGGCGGCGGGCGACACCGTGAGCGGCGTCATCACCTACACGGGATGCCAGTACACCGACAACAGCTTTGCCGATCTCTACCAGATGAACCTGCCGGCCGATGCCGCCATCGATCTGCGCCTCAATTCGAGCGAGTTCGACGCCTACCTGGTGCTGCTCGATTCCAAGGGCGCGGTGATCGATGAAGACGACGATGGCGGCGGCAGCACGAACTCGCGCATCGCCCGCAACCTCGCGGCCGGCACCTATTACGTGGTGGTCAAACCGTTTGGCGACTATATCAGCCACGGCGCCTATACCCTGATCACCAAAACGTTGTAGCGAGCGACGCCGGCGTACTGGGAATGCCGGTACGAATGCGGGCATGGCAGGCGAGATGGAGCGCACTACGGAGGTGTATACTGGCCAGTGGTCCGGTCCGCGTCCTAACGGCCCGTTCTACGTGGGGCAGGTTTCGGCCTGCCCACGAAACCGCTTAGCCCTCCGCGTGCGTCTGCACCATAATAGAAGTAATGTCCACGCAATCGGTTTGCGAAAAGTGCGGCGGCACCGGCTGGATTATCGTCGAACGCTCGAGCGTGAGCGGCGCCGAACGGTGCGCCTGCCTTTCCGTGGGCCGGGCGGAACGGCTGGAGGAGCGCTCGCAGATCCCGCCGCTCTATCGCAACGCGTCGTTTGAAAACTTCAAGACCGAGGGCGTGCAGGAGCTCAAGAGCGTGATGAGCGCGGTGAAGAGCTACGCCGATGAGTTCCCGCTCGGCCCATACCCCGGCCTGCTGCTGATCGGCGAGCCCGGCACCGGCAAGACCCACCTTGCCGTCGCTGCCCTCCGCCGCATCATGCAGAAGGGCTTCGAAGGCGTCTTCACGGATTTCCAGACGCTGCTCGACCGCATACGAGCCGGCTACGACTCCACTTCCAACTCGTCCAACAAGGAGGCTTATCGCATGGCGCTGGACAGCGAGGTCCTGCTGCTCGACGACCTCGGAGCGCACCGCGTGACCGATTGGGTGCAGGATACCGTCACCTCGATCGTCACCCACCGCTGCAATAACCGGAAGCCGCTGATCGCCACCACCAATCTGCCCGATGCCGACGCCGGCAGCAGCACCTTCCAGAAGACCGCGGTAGGCCCGGAGTACCGCCGCACGCTGCGCGACCACGTGGGCGACCGCGCCCGCTCGCGGCTGTTCGAAATGTGCAAGGTGATCCGGATCAACTGGAGCGAGGACTACCGCATCCGTCGAGGCAAGCGGTTTTGAAACGGCTCGCCGCTCTACTGCTGATGGCACTGGCCGCCCATACGGGGCGCGCCGCCGACTACCTGCAAGCCGTCGAGTTCCCCTATTACCTCTACCCGCGAACGCTCTGGGAGCGGGAGCTGGTTTGGCTCAAGAACATCGGCGTGCAGACGGTGGAGTTCTCCATCCCGGCCAGCTACCACTCTCCGCAACCCGGCGAATTCGACCTCACCGGGCGCACCAGCCCGCGCCGCGATCTGGTGGGCTTCGTGCGGCTGCTGCGCAAGCTGGGATTGCGCGCGTGGGTGCGCCCGCTGCCGCCCGTGCCGGGGATGGTCAACGCGCGGCTCGACGCCGCGCAGCAACGCGCCTGGCTGAAACAACTGGAGCAGGTGCTGGCCACGCAGACGGCGTCGCACGGCGGCCCCATCGCGTACGTAGAGGGCCGCGTACTGGCCATCGATGCCGCCGCGCCGCCCGCGCCGGTCACCACCATCTCCGCCCTCGATAGCAGCGCTTTCGCACGCAGCCGCGAGGCCATGAATTCGGCCCGCGGGGCGCTCGTGTGGACGGACGTGGAAGACGCCATCTATCCCGCGGGATGGGCCGCCAACCCCGGGACGCTGCTGCGCAAGGGCGCGGTGGGACTCTCCGGCGATGAGCACCCCGCCACTCTGGGGCTGCGGCGCGATGCCGCGCTGCTGCGCGGTTGGGCGCGTCTCTTCGCCGATCTGCATCACGTCACCCTTCCCAAGCCGGCCGCGGGCCATTGGCCGGAAGGCGTCAGCGCCGCCGAACTGGTGTCGCCGGCGGCCAGCGCGATCGGCATCACCAACTCCTCGCAGAAGCCGTTCCACGACGACCTGCGCGTGGTGGAGCCGCTGACGAAGCGGACGCTGCTCGTTCCCGGTGTGAGCGTGGGGGCGGGGCAGTCTTTGTGGCTGCCGCTGAGCGTCTCGCTGGGACCCGACGGCCTGTGCCGCGAGTGCACCAACTTCGCCGCCACGGAGCACATCGTCTACGCCACCGCCGAGTTGCTCTCCATCGAATTCGAAAACGGCATCCTCGCCATGGAGTTCGCCGCGCCCGAAGCCGGGGAAGTCATCGTGCAACTCACGCACCGCCCCACGGGTCCGTTACTGGCCGCGGGCAAGCCCACGGAGTTCGATTGGGACGAGACGCACCTGCGCGCGCGGCTGAAGATCCCCGCCGGGACGCAGCAGGGCCACCGCGTGCGCATCGGGATCGCGATTGAGGCGCCGGACACGTCGGCCTTTTTCAACGATCTCCACCGGCTGGTGATCGGGCGCAAGAATACGGTTTCCACGATGTACTCTTCGGCGGAGGTGGCGGCGCGCTCGCGCCTGCGCCTGCCCGAAGGTTACACGGCGACTCCCACTACCAAATCGCCCAACGAAATCGATTACGAAATCGCCGTTCCGGCCGACGCCATCCACGGGGATTTCGCTAACCTGGCCCTGGAAGCCGACGGCGTATCGCTGGGCCGCGCGCACGTTTAACTCTTCCGCCCCGTCTCTGTCCGCCTGCTCACCGGCATGCAGTTCCATTTCGGCCCGGTGACCGAAACGACTCCCGAACCACCCATCGCGGCCATCGACAAGGCCGGCGGCAATCTGGAAATTTCGATTCGCAATAATTCGTCGCAGATCCAGACCTACCATCTGGAGCCGGCCGGCCCGGGTCTGGAATTCCTGCCGCCGAAAGCCGACGTCAGCATCGGCCCCACCGACGAGCGCCGCGTGGAGTTCCGCGTCTTCCCCGCCGAAGGCAGCGCGGGCGTGCGCGATTGGACGCTCAAGGTGGCGGGTGGGGCCGACCTCGTCATGCCGATGCGTGTGGTGCCGATCCCGCGCGCCGCCACCGTCGTCTGGACGGCCGACCTGGATGGCGACGGTTCTGCCGAATGGATTTTGGAATCCGCCAAGGTGCGCGCCGTCTTCTCCGGCCAGGACGGCGGACGGTGGATGGAATTCACCTGGAAGGACACCAACACAGACTTCCTGCCCGAGGCGGGAATCTTCGCGCAGGCCGGCCCGGTGGAGGTCCGCCAGAACGGCGAAGCGCTGGAGTTCACCGGCAGAGGCTGGCAGCGCACCGTGACGCTGAACGGCAGTGCGCTTACGGTGGAGCAGTCCACTCCGCTGCCGGCAGAGACTCTGACCGGCGAGAAGCGGGGCAATTTGACGCTGACGGTGGAGCGGCCGGCGCCGACGCGCGCGGTGTATAGGTTGAACTGAGGGGGACCGGAGGAAGACAGTCCGAGCTTCGCTCGGATGCACAAGGCGGAGCCTTATGCCATTGTGCCATTGTTGGGAAGAATCTCAAAAAATCTTGTCGATCTCAGGCGGCGATTCCCAGGTACTGAAATAGCGCTCTCATCTCGTGCTGAAGGGCAGCATAACAGGCGTCGAGGGGCGCGGTCTTGGTGGGCGGCCGACCGCGTTTA
>JADGNS010000005.1 GCA_017883355.1 Candidatus Solibacter sp. | reverse complement strand
GTATAACCCCTTTTCCTATCAGTAATATCTGCAAAAAACTGCTTGCAATACGTCAAGGGTTCACTATACTATGGGTTGTGGCCAAAAGTGGCTAGACTTGGTGGAAAGTGGACCAAATACCCAACCAGACACCTGAAATCGAGCCTCCGCGTGGCATGTACCCTGCCCGGATGGACGACAGGGGTCGAGTTAAGGTCCCGGCACCGTTTAAAGAGTACTTAGAGAGATTTGAAGACAAGCGGCTTTTTGTGACGAGTCTGGACCGTCGCATAGCGCAAGTCTACCCGATAATCTTCTGGAAGAAAACGGAAAAGTTTCTGGAGACTTATTCCGATGACCCGGAAGCGGCCGAAAACCTGGCTTTCAACGCAGCCGATTTGGGCGCCGAAACTGAAATGGACGCGCAGGGGCGGATTCTGTTCTCACCGGAACTCCGCAGAGAGCTTGGGCTGGAAGATCAGCCGGTCCACCTGTACAATTTCGGCGGCCATATTGAAGTTTTGAGCCCGGCGCTCTACGCAGAGCGCAAGAGTGCCGCAACCGTCAAGCCGGTAGCGGACAAGGCCAAGTTGCGGCAGGCGGGATTGAAGTGATGACCTATGCACATCCCGGTAATGCCCGTGGAGTCGATCGAACTGATGGCGGTTCGTCCCGAGGGCATTTATCTGGATGCCACCGCGGGCCTGGGCGGGCACACCGCTTTGATCGCCCGGCAGTTGACCACCGGCGCCGTGATCGCCAACGATCGCGATACGTTGTCGCTCGCCATGGCGCGCGACAACACTGCCCCGTGGGCCGATCGGATCTGCTTTCATTACGGCGGATTCGGATCGCTGGCGGATGCGGTGGAGCAGGCGGGTTTTGAAAAGGTGGATGGGCTGCTGGCGGACCTGGGAGTCAGCCGGTATCAGCTCACCGCACCGGATAGAGGGTTTTCGTTCATGTCAGATGGGCCGCTCGATATGCGAATGGATCAAACCATTCAAAGGACGGCAGCCGATCTTGTCAATCACACCGACGAAAAGACGCTCGCCGATCTGATTTTTCAGTTGGGCGAGGAAAGGAGGGCGCGGAAGATAGCCAGAGCAATCGTCCGAGCACGGCCCTTACGGAGCACACTGCATCTGGCCGATGTAGTGGAGCGGGCCGTGCCCAGGACGGGCCGTTTGCACCCCGCCACCAAGACGTTCATGGCGCTGCGAATGGCGGTCAACGACGAACCCAAGGAATTGGACCGGTTGCTCGAAATCGGTCCGGAGTTATTGAAGAGCGGCGGGCGAATGGTGGTGATCAGTTTCATGTCCAGCGACGACAGGGCGGTTAAGGAAAAGTTCAAGGCGCTGGGACACTCGGGGCGGGCCAGAATCCTCACCAAACATCCGATGCAGCCCACGGAAGAAGAGAGTGCGTCCAACCCGGCATCGCGCAGTGCCAAGCTGCGCGCGCTGGAAATGATTTGAGCCCCGCGCGGGCTCCGAGGTAACCAAAAACAGCATGGCGACGCTACCAGCATTTTTCAAAAAGAACGACTCCGCGGCGGAAGCCCCGCGAGGCGCCGAAGCCAGAACCAACCGGATCCGCCCGGTGCGCGATCCCTTCCAGTTGCGTGCATTGCCGCACGAGCACCTCTTCCTCTACAACAAACGCATTGACAACTCGCGCCTCGTCCGTGAGGCCGACCCGAAGTCCAAGGGCGCCTGCTGGAGCGCTATCGGCGCCGCCTGCGTGCTCGCCGTCCTGCTGACCACTGCCTTTGCGCCGTCCGTCGCCACCACCATCGCCGGCTACAAACTGGAAGCCCTGCGCATCGAAGAGCGGCGTCTGCTCGAAGAGCACCGCGCCCTCGAACTCCAGGAAGCCGAGTTGCTCAGCCCGGCGCGATTGGATCAACTCGCCCAGCAGAATAATCTGGTGGCTCCGTCCGCGGGCCAGGTCCAGCGCCTGGAAGGCAAGCCCCAAGGCGCGGTTGCGATGGCCAAGTAGGGAATCCGGAGGCGCGAATTTCTCGCTGTTCACCATGGTCGAGCGCCGTCTTACATGTCTCGCCGCTATCGTCCTCTTGTGGGGCGCGGCAATTCTCAAGAATCTGATTTCGCTGCAAATCCTCCATCACCGTGAGTACGCGGCGAAAGCCCGCTCCATCCAGGAGGTCGTGGTGGAAATCCCCGCGCCGCGCGGCACCATCTTCGACCGCGACGGCCGGCCCCTGGCCATGAGCCTGGCGTCGCGCTCCGTCTTCATCAATCCCATGAAGGTCAATGTCGGCGTGGCCAGCGATCTTCTCGGCTATCTCCTCCACATGGACCGCGCCGATCTGTTCCTGAAGATCAAGCAGGCCGCCGATGCGCACCGCGGCTACCTCATCGTCAAACGCCAACTCAGCTCCGAAGAATACGACAACCTGCTCAACCTGAAGTCGCGCATCGAGTGGGTCAGCCTGTCGCATGAGAGCCAGCGTCACTATCCGAACGGCACGCTGGCCGCGCATGTGCTCGGCTCCGTCGATTTCGAAGAAAAGGGCAACGCCGGAATTGAGAAAGGGCTCGACAAGGAACTCCGCGGAACTCCCGGCATCATCCGTCTGCTCACCGACGTCCACCGCCGCGGGATCGCGCCGCAGACCACCATCCCCGCCAAACCAGGCACGTCGCTCACGCTCACCATCGACGAGCGCCTCCAGTTCGTCGCCGAGCGCGAAATCGCCATCGCCGTGGCCAATGCCAACGCCATCTCTGGCAGCGTCGTGGTCATGAAACCGGATACGGGCGACATCCTGGCGATGGCCAGCTATCCTACGTTCGACCCCAATATCCCGGTAGAGCGTGGGGAGGACCCCAAGCCCCGCATGAACCACGCCTTTAGCGTCCCCTTCGAGCCCGGTTCGGTGTTCAAAGTAGTTACTTACTCGGCAGGGTTCGAAACCACCAACCTGCGACCCGAAACCCCCATCAATTGTAACGGCGGCAAGCTCACCTTCGGCATACGGACAATTCACGATTCTCACGCCGGCATGTGGGTGGTCCCGGCAGCTATCGCGTTCGCCAAATCGAGCAACATCGGCGCCATCCAGGTCGGGCTGAAGGTGGGCCCAGTCAACATGCACGACTACATGCTGCGCTTCGGCTTCGGTCAGCGGACGGGTCTGCCCCTGCCCGGCGAATCGCCCGGCAAGGTGTACCGGCTGGAGCGCTGGGGTAAGACGTCCCTGGCCTCGGTGTCCATGGGCCAGGAAGTCAGCGTCAGCACCCTGCAACTCGCCCAGGCCGGGTGCGTAATCGCCAGTGGTGGCATGCTCGTCAAACCGCGCCTGTTGCTCAAGCGGGGCGATCGGGCCGAGCCCGTGGTGGCCCCCGTGCGCATCCTCAAAGCGGAGAACGCCATCACCATGCGCCAGATGATGGAAGGCGTGGTGCTCGTCGGCAGCGGCACCCGCGCCCGGCTGGCCGGCTATTCCAGCGGCGGAAAGACGGGCTCCGCACAGATCTACGATTACGCTTCCAAGCACTACACCCACACCTACAACGGCTCGTTCATGGGCTTTGCCCCGATGGCCAATCCCCAGGTAGTGGTGGTTGTCACACTCAACGGCACGCACGGCGAAAATGGATTCGGCGGACACACGGCGGCGCCGGTTTTCAAAATCGTGGCAGGTGAAGCCCTCCGCGTTCTGGACGTACCCAAGGACTTGCCGGAAAACGTCCCCGAGCGGACGCTGATCGCCGGCAATCCGGAAGATCTCAACGATCTGGCCATCGCCGACCTCGACGCTTCGGGGCACAACATCCTGGAAGAGCCTGACGATGCCGAAACCGTGGTGGGGCAGGCGCTTCCAACCAACATCCCCGCCGCACGGACCGGGGTGGGGCAGGCTGGGTACCCTCTGGGTCCGCCTGCCAACGTCCCCGCCGCACGGCCGGTCTACGGTCCGCAGCCGGTGCAGGCCGTGGTGGGGCAGGCGGGGTACCCTCTGGGTCCGCCTGCCAACGTCGCCGCGCCGCCTCCCGCGCCGCCCAAGCCGCAAGGGCCCCGCGTCCCCAATTTCCGCGGTATGACGATGCGCGCCGTCCTGGCCGAAGCCGCCGCCAAAGGTCTCTCCATCCTCCCCGACGGAAGCGGCGTTGCCCGCGTGCAATCTCCGCCGCCGGGCGCGCCTCTGCATCAGGGGGAACGCATCCGCGTACAGTTTGTCCAATGAATCTAGGCGAAATACTCTCGGGTGTAGCGTTGCTCCAGCCGCTTGCGCCGGAACTCGCCCAAGCCCCGGTCGCTGCCATCGAGTTCGATTCGCGCCGCGTCGTCCCGCAGTCCCTTTTCTTCGCCTTCCCCGGCAGTAAGGCCGACGGCCGCCAGTTCGCCACAGATGCACTGGCGCGCGGCGCCCTGGCCGTCGTCTGCGAATCGTCCGCGCCGCCCGATCTCGCCGCCCGCTGGATTCAAGTGGCGCACGGCCGCCAGGCCCTCTCGCTGGCCGCCCGCAACTTCTTTGGACGCCCCGACGAACGCCTCTTTCTCACCGGCATCACCGGGACCAACGGCAAAACGACAACGGCATACCTCATCGATTCCGTACTTCGCGCCGCTGGCCTTACCACGGCTATGATCGGCACCATCGAGTACCACCTCGCCGGCCTGGTCCTCAAAGCTGTCAACACCACCCCGGAATCGCTGGATCTTCTGCGTCTGTTCGCCGAACTCGAATCAGCCAGCGGCACGCACGTCACCATGGAGGTCTCCTCCCACGCCCTGGCGCTGGGCCGCGTCTACGGCCTCAACTTCCACACCACCGTTTTCAGCAACCTGACGCGCGACCATCTCGATTTTCACGGCGACATGGAGAGCTACTTCGCCGCCAAGCAGTTGCTCTTCGCGGGCGCCGGCGGAGCCCCGCCGCGCTACGCCGTGCTCAATCGCGACGACGAGTGGGCGCGCCGCATCAAGGTGCATCCCCAAACCGAAGTGCTCTGGTACGGACTCGGCCCGGAAGCCGCTCTGCGCGCGCGCCACATCGCTTCCGGCTTCGGCGGGCTGCGCTTCGACCTGCCATTCGGCAAGCAACGCTTCCCCATCGAATCTCCGCTCATCGGCAAGATCAACGTCTACAACATTCTCGCGGCCTGCGCCGCCGGCCTCTCCTACGGCCTCGCTCCCGAAGTCATCGCGCGCGGCATCGCCGATCTCAAAGCCGTCCCCGGGCGCTTCGAGCGCGTCGATGAAGGCCAGCCCTTCGTCGTCGTGGTCGATTACGCGCATACCGATGACGCGCTGCGCAACGTCATTTCCGTGGCCCGCGGGCTCAACCCCAAGCGCGTCATCACCCTCTTCGGCTGCGGCGGCGACCGCGACCGCGCCAAGCGTCCCCTGATGGGACATGCCGCCGCCGAAGCCAGCGACTTCGTCGTGCTCACCAGCGACAACCCGCGCTCCGAAGATCCTCTGGCCATCATGAACGATGCCCTCGTCGGCATCCGCCGCGTCGACGTCTCCCATGTCGTTGAACCCGACCGCCAGGCTGCCATCCGCCGCGCTCTTAAGGAGGCGCGCGAAGGCGATATCGTCATCCTTGCAGGCAAAGGCCACGAAACCTATCAGGTGCTCAAAGACAAAACCATCGACTTCGACGACCGCGCCGTGGCGAGAGAAGTGCTGAAGGGGTATGGGTATCACAAGACCCAGTGAGCCATGACCCTGAACCTTCAAGAAGTTGCGCGCGCGGTTGGCGCCGCTGCCCACCCGCCGCCCCTGCCAGTCGCCGGTTGGAGCGTGGACACACGGACACAGAATCCCGGCGACGTGTATTTTGCGCTACGCGGCCCCAACCACGATGGGCATGATTTTCTCACTGCCGCCATCGAAAAAGGCGCCGCGGCCGTTGTTGTGGAACGCGCTGGTGCCATAAAGGCTCCGCCTGGTGCGGGGTGGGGCAGGCTTCAGCCTGCCAATCCGAGCGAAGCTCGGACCCCCCCCACCGAACTTGTAGTGCCCGATACCGAAAGCGCCCTCCAAAATCTTGCCTTGTGGGCCCGCAAGAAGTGGGGCGGCCGCATCATCGCGGTGACCGGCAGTGCGGGCAAAACTACTACCAAGGACGCCATCGCGCACCTGCTGGAAACCGATCTGCCCACCGGCAAGACCACCGGCAATTTCAATAACCACGTGGGCGTGCCCCTCTCCCTGCTTCGCCTCCCCGATGCCTGCCGCGCCGCCGTGATCGAGATGGGCATGAACCATGGCGGAGAAATCCGCCGGCTCGCCGCCATCGCCAAACCCGATATCGGTGTGGTCACCAACGTCGGCTACGCCCATGTCGAGTTCTTCGATTCCATCGAGGGCATTGCCGCCGCCAAGAGGGAACTGATCGAAGGGCTGCCGCCCGATGGCATCGCCGTGCTCAATGCCGACGACCCGTGCGTCTCCCGCTTCGGCGACATCCACCCCGGCCGCTCTGTCACCTTCGGATTCTCCGAAACCGCCGACGTGCGCGCCGAAAACGTCGAGTTCAGCGCCGCCGGCTCGCGCTTCCGCTGTCTCGCGGTGGATTTTGAAAGCCCCATGCCGGGCCGTCACGCCGTCATGAACCTGCTGGCCGCCATCGCGGTTGCTCATGTTTTCGAGATCGCGCCCGAGCGCCTGCGCGCGGCCGTCGCCAGTTTCACCGTGGGCAGCATGCGCGGCGAGCGTACTCTGCACCAGGGCATCGTCGTCTGGAACGATTGCTACAACTCCAACCCGGAGGCCGCACAGTCCATGCTGGACGTGCTGCGCGAAACTCCCGCCGCGCGGCGCATCGCGGTGCTTGGCGAAATGCTTGAACTCGGGCAGGCAAGTGACGAATTGCACCGCCAGGTGGGGCGATACGCCGGCCGCTCCGCCGCCGGGCGTGTGGACCTGTTGATTGGCGTCCGCGGCGCTGCCCGCGCCATGGTGGAAGCTGCCGCGCAAGCCGGGGTCGAGGCGCAGTTCTTTGAGGACCCGGCCGAAGCCGGTGACCGCGCCCGCCACGTGGCGCGCCCTGGCGATGCCGTCCTCTTCAAGGGGTCGCGTGGCGTGAAGGTGGAAAAGGCGCTGGAAAGGTTTATGGCGTAGCTCCCATGCTCTACTTCTTACTCTACGAACAGCTCTACAAGCACATCAGCCCGCTCCGTGTCTTCGGGTACACCACGTCCCGCACCGCCTTCGCCTCTCTCACCGCGCTCTTCCTTTGCATCGCGCTCGGCCCCTGGCTCATCAACAAGCTCCGCTATCTTCAAATCGGCCAGTACATCCGCGAGGAAGGCCCCAAGTCGCACCAGAAGAAGGCCGGCACCCCCACCATGGGCGGCATCCTGATCATCATCTCCATCGTCATCCCCACGCTGCTGTGGGCGGACCTGAGCAACCCCTACGTGTGGATTGCCACGCTCGCCCTGCTCGCCTTCGGCTGGATCGGCTTTCTGGACGACTACGCCAAGATCGCCAGGCAGCGCAATCTGGGCCTCAGCGGCAAGCGCAAATTGTTCTACCAGTTCATCGTGGGCTTCTGCTTCGCCGCCGCGCTGCTCTTCATGCGTACGTGGGGCGATTTCAATACCTCGATGAACTTCCCGTTCTTCAAGACCTTCAAGCCATCCCTCCTGATGCCGAGCCTGATGGCCAACCCCTGGACCTACGTGCTCGGCGTCGCGCCCTTCTGCATCTTCGTCGCCCTGGTGGTGGTCTTCACCTCCAACGCCGTCAACCTCACCGACGGGCTCGACGGCCTGGCCATCGGCCTCATGGTGATCGCCGCCGGCGCCCTCACCATCCTCACCTACGCCGGCGGCCACAAGGACCTTGCCCAGTACCTGCAGCTCGCGCGCAATGCGCGCACCGCCGAACTCACCATCTTCTGCGGCTCCATGACCGGCGCCAGCATCGGCTTCCTCTGGTACAACGCGCATCCCGCCGAAATCTTCATGGGCGACGTCGGCTCGCTCTCTCTCGGCGGCGCCATGGCCGTGGTTGCCGTGCTGATCAAGCAGGAAGTGCTGCTGGTCTTCATCGGCGGCATCTTCATCGTGGAAGCCATCTCCGTCATCCTCCAGGTGGGCAGCTACAAGTTGCGCCACGGCAAACGCATTTTCAGAATGGCGCCCATCCACCATCACTTCGAGGCGCTGGGCTGGGCCGAATCGAAAATCATCGCGCGCTTCTGGATCGCAGGGTTGGTGCTGGCCCTGTTCGCGCTCACTACACTGAAACTCCGCTGAAACACAAATGAACCTCAAGGGCATACAAGCGCTGGTCGTCGGCATGAAGAAATCCGGTGTGGCTTCGGCGGCGTTGCTGGCTAGCCAGGGCGCCAGAGTGCGCGCTACCGACCTCAAGCCGCTCGACGAGCTGCCCGGCGTCCGCGCCCTCAACATCCCCTTCACCCAACAGACCCCCGAAGTCTTCCAGTCCGCCGACCTCATCGTGCTCTCTCCCGATGTCCCCGCCGATCTCGCGCCGCTTGAGGAAGCGCGCCGCCGCGGTGTGCCGGTCATCGGCGACGTGGAACTCGCCGCGCCCTTCCTCAAGGGCCGCACCATCGGCATCACCGGCTCTAACGGCAAGACCACCACCACCAGCCTGATGGGCCACATCCTCCGCGAAAGCGGCGTCCCCGTTCAGGTGGGCGGCAACATCGGCCTGCCAGTCACCGCCATGATCGACAGCTCCCGCGAGGATGGCTGGAACGTACTGGAACTTTCCAGCTTCCAACTGGAGACCATCAACGAGTTCCGCGCGCACATCGCGCTCGCGCTCAACGTCACGCAAAACCACCTGGACCGCCACCACACGTTCGAGAATTACGCTGCCGCCAAGGGCCGCCTCTTTGAAACCCAGCGGGCCGGCGATTTCGCTGTCCTCAATGCCGATGACGCCGTCTGCGTGGCCTACGCGGCCCGCTCCTCCGCTACGCCGCAGTGGTTCAGCAGCCGCCGCAAGGTGGAGCCCGGCGCTACGCTGTGCGGCGACAAACTCGTCCTCGACGGAAAGCTTCTTATGCCGGCCGCCGAGATCCCGATTCGTGGCCGCCACAATGTCGAAAATGTGCTCGCCGCGTCGATTGCCGCCGCCCGCGCCGGCGTCTCTCATGCCGGGATTGCCGCCGCCGTCCGCACGTTCCGCGCCGTCGAACACCGCCTGGAGTTCGTGCGCTCTCTCGGCGGAGTGGAGTTCTATAACGATTCCAAAGCCACCAGCGTGGATGCCACGCTCAAAGCCGTGGACGCCTTCCCCGGCGGCCTCTGGGTCATCCTCGGCGGCAAGGACAAGGGCCTCGAATACACAGCGTTACGGGAACCGCTCGCCGCCAAGGCACATGCCGCCCTGCTCATCGGAGCCGCCGCACCCAAGATCGCCGGGCAGCTTCAGGGCGCTGTCCCACTCATCCCGGCCGGCACCATCGAGGCGGCCATCGCCTTTGCTTACGCGCATGCCGTGCCCGGCGACACCGTGTTGCTGGCGCCCGCCTGCGCCAGCTTCGATCAGTTCCAAAGCTACGAGCACCGGGGCCAGTTCTTTAAACAGATTGTGAACCAACTGCAAGCGAAAGATTGATATGGCACAAAGACTCAAAACCGATTGGATCCTTTTCTTCACCGTGCTGGTCATGGTGTTCTCCGGCGTGCTGATCGTCTACAGCGCATCCGCCATCATGGCCCAGATGGGCCCCAATCACGACGCCTGGCACTTCATGAAGCGTCAGGCCGTATGGGCGGCACTCGCCCTCGTCGTCATGATGGCCCTCAAGAACACCTACTACCGCAAACTGCAGAACCCCGCCGTTGCCATGAGCGCCATCAGCGTGGCCCTCTTCCTCCTGGTGGCCGTCTACTTCGCCGACCCCGTCAACCACCGCTGGCTTCGCCTCGGCGGACCGGTGGGCCTACAGCCCTCCGAGCTCGCCAAGCCTGCGCTGGTGACCTTCCTCGCGTTCTTCGTCACCTGGCGCGCGCGCGCCATCAACAATCCCCGCTACACTCTGGTGCCCGCCGCCATGGCCGTCGGCCTCGTCATCCTGGCCGTCGTGGTGGCCGATCTCGGTACCGCCATCGTGCTGGGCGCCGCCGCCGCGCTGGTCTTCTTCGTTGCCGGTTTGGAGAAACGCTATTGCGCCATCGTCGCCGCGCTCGCCATGATCGGCCTGGTATTCTTCATCTTCTCCAAAACCTATCGTCTGGCCCGTGTCGTCATGTTCTTCGACCCGCAGTTCAAGATCATTGGGATATTCGATAAGAAGGGGACCATCAAGACCCGCCTCCAGGAGTCGCTGGTCACGCGCGACACCAACTACCAGCTCGAGCAATCCAAGATCGCCGTCGGCGCCGGCGGAGCGTTGGGCCTCGGCTTCACGGGCGGCCGCCAGAAACTCCTCTACCTTCCCGAAGCCCACAAGGATTTCATCTACGCCGTGGCCGGCGAAGAACTGGGCATGATCGGCTCCGTTGGACTGCTGCTCGGTTTCGGGGTGATCTTCTGGCGCGGCATCCGCGCCACCCTGCGCATCAACGACGATTTCGGACGCTTTCTCGCCCTGGGCCTCACCGTGGTGGTGGTAGTCCAGGGCTTCATGCACATGAGCGTGGTGTTGGGGATGATGCCTACCAAAGGCATCCCCCTCCCCATGATCAGCTACGGCGGCAGCAGCCTGGTCAGCACCCTGGCCAGCCTGGGAATGCTGATGAACGTCAGCGAGCACGCAGGATAAGGATGAGAGGCCCCAAAATGCTTTTCCCCGCAGAGACGCAGAGGCGCAGAGATAAGCGCAGAGGAACGCAGGCGCAAAAACGAACTCAATGGTCTTCTCTGCGCTGGCCTCTGCGTCTTTGCGTCTCTGCGGGGAATCGACATTCCCCTACATTGCGGAACGCAGAATGAAGGAGCGTAATTTTCTGATGGCCGGCGGCGGTACTGGCGGGCACGTCATCCCGGCACTCGCCGTAGCCGGCGAACTGCGCACCCGCGGCCACAACGTCTTTTTTGTCGGTACCGAGCACGGAATCGAAGCCAAACTGGTCCCGGCCGCGGGGTTCGACCTGCAAAAAATCCAGATCGGCGGCCTCAACCGCGTCGGCGTGCGCCAGACTTTCGCCACGCTCGGCCGTCTGCCCATCGCCACCGTCAGCAGCGACCGCTGTGTCCGCGGCGCCGCCGCCGTCTTCAGCATGGGCGGATACGTCGCCGGACCGCCCGTCCTCGCCGCCATCCTGCGCCGCGTTCCCGTCGTGGTGATGGAGCCGAACGCCGTCCCCGGATTCACCAACCGCTCCATCTCCCGCCTGGTGGCGCGCGCCCTGGTTTCCTTCCCCGAGACCGCCTCCTTCTTCCCCCGCGGCCGCACCGAAGTCACCGGACTTCCCGTCCGCGAAGAGTTCTTCCGCATCCAGCCCAAGCCGCGCGGCCCCGTGCTGCATCTCCTGATCACCGGCGGCAGCCAGGGATCGCGTACCTTGAACCATGCCGCGCTGCAAAGCTGGCCGCTCTTCCGCAAGGCCGGCTTCTCCATCCGCATCACCCACCAGACCGGCGCCTCCGGTTTCGCCGAGATCCGCGACGCCTTCGCTTTGTCCGGCATCGAAGGCGAAATCGTGCCCTTCATCTCCGCCATGCCCGCCGCCTTCGACGCCGCCGATCTCGTGGTCTGCCGCGCCGGCGCCGGAGCCGTCTCCGAACTCGCCGCCGCCGGCAAGCCGTCGGTTCTCGTTCCCTTCCCCTATGCCGCCGACAATCATCAGACCCGCAACGCACAGGCCATGGAGCGCGGCGGCGCATCGTGCCTGGTGCGCGATGCCGAGATGACCGGAGAAAAGTTGGTGGCTACTGTCAGCCGAATTATCGCGGATCTCGCTTCCATGGGCGAAGCTGCCCGCCAGTTCGCCAAACCCGGCGCCGCCGGGCGCGCCGCCGACGTTTTAGAGGAGGTCGCACGGGCCTAAATGCCATCAACGAGGCAATCCGAGCCGAAGGGTGCCAAACAGAGCCGCGACCGTTAGGGAGCGGATGCTTCTCCGTCGCCCTGGCATTCTTTTCAATTGACAGTTGCCCGATAAGCCGAAACAATACGATAAGGAAATGTTCTTTAGACCCCAGCACCTTCATTTCACCGGAATTGGAGGCATCGGCATGAGCGGCATCGCGGAAGTGCTGCTCAACCTGGGCTACCAGATCTCGGGCAGCGATGTGAAACTGTCGCCCATCACCGAGCGTCTGGCAGCCATGGGTGCGCGTGTCTTCGAAGGCCACGCCGCGAGCAACATCGCCGGCGCGCGCGCTCTGGTGGTCAGTTCCGCCGTCGAGGAACAGAACCCGGAAGTGCAGGAGGCCCGCCGCCTCCAGATCCCCGTCATCCCGCGCGGCGAACTGCTCGCCGAGTTGATGCGCCTCAAGTACGGCATCGCCGTCGCCGGCAGCCACGGCAAAACCACCACCACCTCTCTCACCGCGACCATCCTCAATTTCGCCGGCCTCGACCCCACCGTCGTCGTGGGCGGGCGCGTCGGCACCATGGGCGGCTCCAACGCCCGCGTGGGGCACAGCGATTTCCTGGTGGTGGAAGCCGATGAGAGCGACGGAAGCTTCCTCAAACTCGCGCCTATCATCGCCGTGGTCACCAACGTGGATCGCGAGCACCTGGACCACTACCCCTCGCTCGACGCCATCCGCGCCGCTTTCCTCGAGTTCGTCAATAAGGTGCCCTTCTACGGTGCCGTCATCGTCTGCCTCGACGACCCCAACGTGCAGGGCCTGCTTCCCGAAATCCGCCGCCGAACCATCAGCTACGGCGTCACCGCGCAGGCCGATGTCGAGGCCACCAATATCGTCTGCGGCCCCTTTGTCAGCGAGTTCGATGTCCGCTATCGCTCCACCGGTCTCGGCCGCTTCACCCTGCGCATCCCCGGCCGCCACAACGTGCTCAACGCCCTGGCCGCCATCGCCGTCGCCATGGAACTCGATGTCGCCCCGGACACGATCCGCGAAGGCCTGGCTACGTTCAGCGGCGTCGACCGGCGCTTCCAGATGCGCGGCAAGGAACGCGGCATCACCGTGGTGGACGATTACGGACACCACCCCACCGAAATCCGCGCCACGCTCGATGGCGCCCGCCTGTGCGGGTTCCGGCGCATTCACGTGTTGTTCCAGCCGCATCGCTATTCCCGCACCTTTCACCTCATGGACGAGTTCGCCCGCTCCTTCCTGCAGGCCGACAGCGTATTCGTCATGGATATCTACGCAGCCTCGGAGAAGCCCATCGAGGGCGTCACCGCCGAGGCCCTGGCCGAACGCATCCGCCAGTTCGGGCACCGCGGCGTGGAGTACGTGGGTTCCATCGATCGCGGCGTGGACGCTCTGGTGGCCGCCGCCGCCGATGGCGACCTGGTGCTCACCCTGGGCGCCGGCAACGTCTGGCAGGCCGGCGAAAAAGTCCTGGACCGCCTGCGCATGGGAGGGCCGGTCTGATGGCGCGCGAATCCAGGAAACAGCCCGGCCGCATCAACTGGCGCCTCACCTTCGCCATCCTCGCCTTCGGCGCCATCGGCGTTTCCACCGCCGTCGCCGGCTACAAAGCCAGCCTCTTCGTCACGTCCGACCCGCGCTTCACCCTCTCGCACGACCGCAAGGACGCGCTCACGATTCTAGGCCTCGCCTACGCCTCGCGCTCCAAGGTGCAGCGTGTCTTCACCGCGGATTTCGACCACAGCGTTTTTTCCGTGCCGCTCGCCGAGCGCCGCCGCCGCCTGCTCGCCATCGACTGGGTCGAAGACGCCTCCGTCTCCCGCGTCTGGCCCGACCGCCTGGTCATCCGTATCCGCGAGCGCCAGCCCGTGGCATTCATCTTCTTTAGCTCCGGCCCGCTGCTCATCGATGCCCAGGGCGTTCTCCTCGAACAACCCGCCCGCGGGCAGTTCTCCTTCCCCGTGCTCTCCGGAGTGCGGGAAGAGGAAACCGAAGCCGAGCGCCGCGGCCACGTGCGCACCTTCCTTCAGGTGCAGGAAGAGATGGGGTACCTGGCCAAGGAGATCTCGGAGGTGGACCCTAGCGATCCCGACAACATTCGCATCGTGGCGCAGGTGGACCGCCGCGTCTTGAAACTGCACCTCGGCGATTCCAACTACGCGCAGCGCTTTCAGAATTTTCTCAGTCACTATCCCGAAATCCGCAAGGGCTCGCCCCAAGCGAAAGTATTCGACCTGCGGTTGGATGGCCGCATCACAGTGAAGGAATAGAACGGCCATGGCAGTCAACAAACCCATTTACGCAGCAGGATTGGACACCGGCAGCCGCCAAACGAGGCTGGTGATCTGCGTCCTGGAGAATAGCCGCATTCGATTCGTCGGGGCGAGCGCCGTCGAGTCCCAGGGCTGGGCCAAAGGCCGCATCGCCGATCAGCAGGCCGTCACCGAATCCATCATCGCCGCCCTGCACGATGCCGATCGCTACGCCGCGGGCGCGCTCCAATCGGTAGTGGTGGGCATGGGCGGCCCCACCGTGCGCGGCGCCAACGGCCGTGGCGTGCTGGAACTCGGCTTCGTGCAGGAGGTCCAGCAGACCGACGTCCGCCGCGTGATCGAGCGCGCCTCCCGCGTGCAGTTGATGGAAGACCGCATGGTGCTCCAGCTCTTCCCGCAGGATTTCGTGGTCGACGGCCATCCCGGCCACCGCGACCCGCGCAAGATGCTCGCCGCGTGCCTCGAAATCAACGTCCACCTCGTCACCGCCTCCATTCAGGAGCACAACGCCATCATCGGCGCCGTCAACGCGGCCCACCTCGCGGTCGAGGAGTCGGTCTACGAAGGCCTCGCCGCCTGCTACGCCGCTGTCCTGCCGGAGAACCGCCGCGAGGGCATCGCCGTGGTCGATATCGGCGCGCAATCCACCGAGCTCGTCGTCTACTACGGCGACGCCATGCACCTTGCCTCCACCGTCCGCATCTGCGGCGATCACTTCACCCGCGATCTCGCCCAGGGCCTGTGCCTCAGCTTCGAGGACGCCGAACTGGTCAAAATGGAATTCGGCTCCGCGGTAGCCAAGGGCTCCCCCGAGAACATCCTGGTGGAACTCCCCACCCCCGAAGATCGCCAGCCGCGCGAAGTGTCGCGCTCCACGGTCAACCGCATTCTGGGGGCCCGCGCCGAAGAGCTGTTCCGCTTCGTGCGCGGCGAATTCGCCCGCGTCGGCATGGAACGCGCGCTCATCGGCGGCGTCTTCCTCACCGGTTCCGGCGCCAAACTGCCCGGCTTGTGCGATGCCGCCGAGGAAATCCTCCAGTGCCAGACGCGCTTCGGCCTCACCGAAGGCATTCAGGATTGGCCGCTCGAATTGAACGACCCCGCGTGGTGTACCGCCGCGGGTCTCGCCATGTATTCCGCGAAGTTGAAGCAACATGCCGGGCTGCAAAGGGAAAATGCAACCTGGATCGGGAAAATGTTGAAGTAAGGAGGTCACCATGGGCATCATCGATGGCGACATGGATATGGACGATCTGAAGTACGAAATGGAAGAAGAAGCGCGCTCCGGCACTCGCATCAAAGTGATCGGCGTCGGTGGTGGCGGCTGCAATGCCGTCGCCCGCATGGTGGCCGAAGGCCTCGAAGGCGTCGAGTTCTATGCCATGAACACCGACATCCAGGCACTGTCCGCTTGCCAGGTGCACAACAAACTACAGCTCGGCCCCAAAATCACCAAGGGTCTCGGAGCCGGTTCCAACCCCGAAATCGGCCGCCAGGCCGCCCTCGAAAACACCGATCAAATCGTCGAACTCCTCCAGGGCGCGGACATGGTCTTCGTCACCGCCGGCCTCGGCGGGGGCACCGGCACTGGTGCCGCGCCCGTCATCGCCTCCCTCGCCAAGGAACTCGACGCGCTCACCGTCGCCGTCGTCACCAAGCCCTTCGGCTTCGAAGGCCCGCGCCGCATGCGCATGGCCGAAGAGGGCCTCGCCCGCCTCGCCGGCACCGTCGATACCGTCATCGCCATCCCCAATGACCGCCTGCTGAAACTCGTCCCCAAAGGCACCAGCTTCTTCCAGTCCTTTAAAGTCGCCGACGATCTCCTCCGCCAGGCCGTTCAGGGCATCAGCGATATCATCATCACCCCCGGCCTCATCAATCGCGATTTCTCCGACATCAAGGCCACCATGACCGGCATGGGCTACGCCATGATGGGCACCGCCACCGGCCGCGGCGAGAATGCCGCCGTCGAAGCCGCCCGCCAGGCCATCAGCAGCCCCCTGTTGGAAGACAGCCGCATCGCCGGCTCGCGCGGCATTCTCATCAACATCACCGGTTCCAGCAGCCTCGGCCTGCACGAAGTCAACGAAGCCTGCACCATCATCCGCGAGGCCGCCGGCTGCGACGACGTGCAGATCAACTTCGGCGTCATCTTCGACGAGTCGCTCGCCGATGCCGTCAAGATCACCGTCATCGCCACCGGCTTTCAGCCCGAAAACTCGCCCCTCCCCGAACGCCGGGGCGCTGTCATCCCTGTGATCAAAGTGCAGCAGCGCCCGCCCGACCCGGAACCCCTCGCGGACCTCTCGTATGTCGCCGCCCCACCGGTGCCGGAACCCGTTCCCGCACCCGCACCCGTCGTCGAGCCCGAACTGGAGCTCGATTCCGTCCTCGACCTCGACGACATCGACACCCCCGCGTACCTCCGCCAGGGCAGGCTCTTGAACTGAATGGCATAAGCCTCCGTCTTGAGCATTGTGGGGCAGGCCCTTTGGCCTGCCAAGGACAGACGCTTTCGTCTGTCAACCCTGCGATCTCGACAGGGCGTGAGGTCCGCGATGTCCGATGAACTTTTCCAGCGGGTGGTGGAGGCGGCGCGGGCGCTGGGGGTGAGCGAGATCGAGGCCATCGTCAGTGAAGAGACGCAGGCGCTCACGCGATTTGCCAACAACGCGATCCATCAGAACGTCAGCGAGCGGAGCACGCAGCTTTCGGTGCGGCCGGTGATTGACGGGCGGACGGCGCGCGCGACTACGAATCGGCTGGACGGCGCCGGCATCCGCGATGTGGTGGCGGAGGCCATCGCCCTCACGCGGCTGAACGCCCGCGACGCGGATCTGCCGCCGCTGGCGGAGCCGGCGGAAATCGAAGACTTGCACCGCCATTTCGAGAGCACCGCGCAGGCCACGCCGGAGGAGCGCGCGCAGGCCGTGGCGGAGGCAATCGGCGCAGTGGCCGGCGAGGGACAGACGGCGGCCGGCATCTATTCCACGGACGAGAGCCGGTTTGCTCTGTACAATTCGCGCGGGGTGTCGGCGAGTTACCGCGAGACCATGGCGCGCTTCTCCATCACCGCGATGGCGGGGGACAGTTCCGGGTGGGCCAAGGCGAGCGCCTGCGACCGGCGCGCGCTGGACCCGGTGGCACTGGCGCGAACGGCGGCGCACAAGGCGCGGGAGTCGAGCGATCCGCGCGAGCTCGCCGCGGGGCGGTATACGGTGATTCTGGAGCCGGCGGCGGTGCTGGATCTGGTGGGGCAGATGTTCATGGATTTCAGCGGCACGGCGATCGCTGACGGGCGCAGCTTCCTGAATGACCGCATCGGCGAGAAACTGTTCGGCGAGAACATCACGGTCTATGACGATGCGCGGCATCCGCTGCAAGCGGGCGCCGGGTTCGATGCCGAAGGCGTGCCGCGGCGGCGCTTGACGCTGGTGGAGGCGGGCGTGGTGCGGGAGATCGCGTATTGCCGGCAGGCGGCCGCGCTGGCGGGTAAAGCGCCCACAGGGCACGGTTTCCCACTGCCCAACGACACGGGCGAAGCGCCCATGAATATCGTGATCGCGGGCGGCGACACGGGCGTGGACGAGATGGTGGCGGCGACGGAGCGCGGGATCCTGGTGACGCGGCTGTGGTACATCCGCGAGGTGGACCCCTACGAGAAGATTTTCACCGGGATGACGCGCGACGGCACGTTCCTGGTGGAGGGCGGCAAGGTGACGGGGGGAGTGCGCAATTTCCGATTCA
Organism: Candidatus Solibacter sp.; assembly: GCA_017883355.1. Lineage (GTDB taxonomy): Bacteria > Acidobacteriota > Terriglobia > Bryobacterales > Bryobacteraceae > Solibacter. Next base: position 1,285 of record JADGNS010000005.1, on the reverse strand, counting down.
ATGTAGGCCTGATGGAGATGCTGTCGAACGTGGAAGCGTTGTCGCCAGCGGTCCGCGCGTCGGGCGAGGAGACCTTCGATATGGTGGTGCCGGCGATGAAGGTGCGCGGCTTCAACTTCACGGAAGTGACGCGGTTCTGAGGCCGGGATGCCCGACTTGGGTTCGAGCGTTATGCTTGGGTACGTAGCGGTCCCGCTCGGAATGGCCTGGCGACCGCGGGAGGAGTTGGCATGCTCCAGAAGGGCACGGCAAAGAAAGTCACGATTTTTGTCAATGAGGACACGCAGCACCACTTTGGTTCGCTGTGCGACTCCATCCTGACGCTGCTGCTTCACAAAGGCGTGTCCGGCGCCACCGCCACGCGCGCGATGGCCGGTTTCGGCGCCCACCAGGCGATGCACACGACGAAAATCGAGGTACTCACCGAGCACCTGCCGATTCGCATCGAGTTCATCGAATCCGCCGAGAAAGTCGATGAGATCATGCCCACCCTCTATGACATGGTTACCGATGGTGTGATCGAGGTCCAGGATACGAATGTTGTCAAAGTTGCCAGCAAGGAACGCCCCTCGCCGCCGAAGGCGCCGCATACGGAAATGAGAGGCACCGCCCGATTGATGCGGATCTATATGGGCGAGTCGGACAAGTGGGAGGGGGCGCCCCTGTATGAGGCGATTGTCCAGCGTTTGCGCCTGATGGATATTGCCGGGGCAACGGTGTACCGGGGCATTCTCGGATACGGAGTGAAGGGCCACACCCACAAGAGCGGGCGGCTGCCCTTCTCTGGCGACCTGCCGGTGATGATTTCGGTGGTGGACACGGAGGAGAAACTGGCCAAGGCCGTAAACGAGATCGAGGCGATGATGCAGGACGGGATCATTGTTTTTTCCGATGTGGATGTGATTCGCCTGGTTCACAGCCGCCCGGCCACGGAGTCCACGCATGCGAACGGTTAAGAAAGCCAGACTCCTGCGCCTCCATTTCGGCGAAAGCGACCAGTACAACGGGAAGCCCCTGTACGAAGCGATCGTGAATCGCTGCAAGGAACTGAAGATCGCCGGCGCCACGGTATTTCGCGGCCTGGAAGGGTACGGCGAGACGGCGGAGATCCACCGCCATCACCTCATCAAGAAGGATCAGCCTATAGTCGTCACGATTGTGGATACGCCGGAGAACCTGGCACGGCTGATCCCAGAGGTCGAGGCGATGATGGACACCGGCATGATCGCCACCTCGGACGTGGAATACATGCGCATCGAAAAGCCGCCGGCGCCGGGCGCGTAAA
>JADGNS010000246.1 GCA_017883355.1 Candidatus Solibacter sp. | reverse complement strand
GCGGCGATGAGGTGCAGCAGCGTGGATTTGCCCGATCCCGACGGCCCCATCAGGGCCACGAATTCGCCTTTTTGGATGTCCAGGCTGACGTCTTTCAACGCGATCACGTGGAACTCGTCGCGCACGTATTCCTTGGTCAGGTTGCGGGTTTCGATGATGACGTCTTTCATAACGTTGCCGCCTTCTGGCGCACTCGATCTCCGTCTTTCAAACCGGCCGGCGGGTTGAGAATCACGTCCTCTCCGCCCACCAGTCCCTGCTCTACGCGCACGCCCTGCGTGCTGGTGGCGCCCGTCTTCACGGGGCGACGCAGGGCCTTGCCCTCCAGCAGCACGAAGACCGAGCCATCGCGCAAGGCCGCCGCCGGCACCATCACCACCGCCCTGGCCGCGGAGCCCGTCTTCGCCGCCGCTTTCTCCTCGGCGGCGAACGCCACGCTGGCGTTCATTTCGGGCCGCAGATAGGTATCCGGCTGGCTGATCTTCACCTTGATCTGCACGGTGGCCTTCTGGCGGTTGGCCTCGGGCGAGATCTCCTTGATGAAGCCGTCGTACTTGCGGTCGGGAAACGCGTCGGTGGTCACGGCGCCGTGCTGTCGAGAGTGCAGCTTGGCGAAATCGTTCTGCGCGATATCGAGTTCCACTTCCAGATCGTTCAGATCGGCGAGGGAGACGACGTAGCCCTTGGCGCCGCGGTCGCCCACGAAGCTGGTGGTGACGAACTCGCCCTTCTCCACGGCGCGCTCCAGGATGGTGCCCGTCACGGGCGCGCGAATGATGGTGTTGGCCAGGTTGGTCTCGGCGTAGTTGACGGCGCCGCGCGCCTGGTCCACCTGGCCGCGCAGCGAATCGATCTGCTCCTTGCGGGGTCCCAGCTTCACCAGCTCGTAGGTCTTCTGCAAGCTGTTGACGCGGTGCGTCGCGTTGTCGTACCGCGCCTGGGCGTCGTCCAGCACCTGCCGGGCCACCACTCCGTCCTTGAGCAGGCTCTTATTGCGCTCCAACGTGACCTTGGCGTTGTCCAGATCGCTCTGCGCCGTGTTGACGTTGGCCAGCGCCTGCGCGATCTCCTCGGGGCGCGACCCGTTCGTGGCCTCGTCGAGCTTGGCCTGCAGGCTCGTCAACTGGCCCTTGGCCTGCGTGAGCTGGGCCTGATACTCGTCGTCTTCCAGCCGGACGAGCACCTCGCCCTCCTTGACGCGATCGCCCTTGTCCACGCCGATCCACTTGACCCTGCCGATCACCTTGGCAGCCACCTCGATTTTGTGCGCGGCGACAATGTAGCCGGTGGCGTTGAGGATCACGCCCTCGGGTGCGCTGCCCGCGGAGATCGATTTCACGCGCTGCACGTCCACCACCGGCTCCGGGTTGAACTTCTGCGAGGCGAATCGCCAGCCGCCCAGCAAGAGCAGGATCACCACGCCGGTGATGATCCAGCGCGTGGCCCATTTGGAGGGCTCCGCCGAGCGCCGCTTGTTCCGGTCGATTTGCAGATTCTTCAGTTCCGCGTCCATAAATAGTTTGGCCACCGGGCCCCGAAGGGCTACTGCTATCAGATCTCCCGCAGGGCGGTGAGGATTTCTTTTCTTGCCGCGTTGCTGGCGGGAAACAGTCCACCGGCCGCGCCCAGAATCACGGCGAACGCCATCCCGATCATCATGATTTCGGGCGACACGTGGAAATTGAATGCGGTCTCCGAGAAATTGGAGTTGCCGATTCCCGTGGTGATGCCGTTCAAGGGAAGCACCAGCAGGCACCCGAGCACGCCGCCCAGGCCCGAAAGCAGCACCGATTCCAGAAAAAAGCTGAGCAGGATGCTGCCCTGGGAAAAGCCCAGAACGCGCAGCGTGCCGATTTCGCGCGCGCGCCGCGCCACCGCGGCGTACATGGTATTCATGGCCGCAAACGCGCTGCCCACCGCCATGATGACGGCCACGAAGATCCCGATGTATTCGATGGGCGCCGCCTGTGCCGTCTGCGCCGCGTAGTATTCCGGCTCCGGCACGGCGTTCATGTTCAAGCGCTGATCGTTATTGATGTCGTTGACCAGCGCCTTGGCGGTAACCGCGTCGGTGGCGCGCACCAGCGCCGAGCTCAACACTTCGAGACGCTGCAGGTCGCTGCCGATCTGATTCACGTCGCCCCAAAGCTCGCTGGCCTGCGCCCCCCGGCCGGCATCCATGACGCCGACGATCTCCCAGTCCCCGCGGCCGAAGCGGACCTTGCGGCCGAGCTGCGCCTCGGGATAGCGCCCGGCGGCACTCTTGCCGGCCACCAGTTCGCGCTTGCCCTCCTGGAACCACCGGCCGCTCGCCATCTTCACGTTGTGGCGCATCTCGATGCCAGCGGGTTGCAGCCCGCGCACCGTGACGTTGGTGCCTTCGCCGGTTTCGGTACTGGAGAGGTTGACCACCGTGATGACTTCGAGCGATGCCAGGGGCTGGCCGTTGGCGCCGGTGGCGATGCCCGGTTTGAACTTCAGGTCCTGAAACTGCGTGCGCGTGAAGTTACTGACGATTTCCGATTCGGACCCCTTGCGCATGACGACAATCTGCAGCGGGTCGCCGGAAGAGGCCAGCGTGGTGCGCAAGCCCTCGACCAGCGCCAGCACCGCCAGCAGCACGGCGACGGTGAGCGCCACGCCCAGAGCGGTCATGATCGTGGTGGTCTTTCGCACCACCAGATTGCGGAGATTGTAGGTAACGGGAATGGCCATGTTTGCTTAATCCGAACTGCGCAGCGCGTCCACAATGGGCGTGCGCGAGGCGCCCAACGCCGGAACCACGGAGCTGACGAAACCGATCGCGCAGGCGGTGAGGATACACGCGGCCGCCACCGAGGGCTGGAAGGGCGACAGGGGCGGCAGAAAGCCTCCGGCCGGACTGTGCGTGACGGCGCCCACCAGCACGGTGGAAAGCAGGAAGCCGAGGCTCCCGCCGAGCAGCGAGATGGCAATCGCCTCGCCAATGATCATCCCGAGGACGCTGGCATCGGTGAAGCCCAGCGTCTTGAGCACGCCCACCTCGCGGACACGCTCGCGCACGCTCATCGCCATGGTGTTGGCCGAGACCAGCAGAATGGTGAACATGACGGCGCCGGAAATCGCGATCAGAAAAACCTTGACGTTGCCGAGCAGCGATACAAAACCGAGCAGGTACTGCTGTTCGCTCTCGGTCTTGGTCTGTGCCGTGGCATTGCGGTACTCGGCGTCGATAGCGGCGGCGATGCGGTTGGCCGACGAGGGGTCGTCGATCAGGACGGTGAACACGCCCGCCTGGCCGCGGCGCCGTTCCGGCAGCGATTGCTCCAGGTATTCGCGGCTGAAGTACATGATCTCGCTGGCGCGCGGGCTGTCGAAGATCCCGCGGATGGTGAATTCATAATTGCCCGGGAAGATATCGCCCACCAGCGCCATGCGGTCGCCGATGTTCAGCTTGTACTTATTGGCCAGGTCGCGGCCGATCACGCAGCCGGTCCGGTCGCGCTCGAAGGCGATCCGCTGTTCGGGGGGAATTTTCAGCTCCTGGAAGATGGTGAAGACCTTGTCGGAATCGGCGGCAAAGCGGGCGAAGAAGTTCTTGGGATCCTTGTAGGTGCCGTTGAACCACTGCGACACCATCACCTCGCGCACGCCGGGGATCTGCTTGATGCGGTTCTTGTAGGATTCCGGCATCTGCTGGGTGAGCGAGATCTTGTTGCGCGTCACCACGCGCAGCGCCTGTTCCGGCGTGGCGTCGCTGAGGTACAAGGCGTGGTACATGGCGATCATCACGCCCAGCAGGCACATGGAGACGCTGATGCTCGCGATAGTCAGGAACGTGCGGCGGCGGTTGCGCCAGCAGTTCTTCAGGACGAGAGGCAGAAATCGAAACATGCGGGTCTCTCTAGTTTACGAATTCCTGAGGCCAGGTGTGGGACAGGCGGACCCAGAGGGTACCCCGCCTGTCAACATCTGTGAAAAACAGGTTGGCAGGCGAAAGCGCCTGCCCCACAATAGAGGAGTCTCATGACTCCCGACCCTCGCACCCTCTATACGCAACGCCTGGCCGAACGGCGCGCTTTGATTGCGCAGCACCAACAGCGTCACCGCAGGCTGGGTCACGGCAAGCTGGCGATGGCGGCGTGCGGGGTCGCCCTGGTTTGGCTCGCCCTGGCGCAGGGCGCCTTCTCCATTCTCTGGGTGCTGGTTCCCATCGCCGGCTTCGTGCTGCTGGTGGTGATCCACGAGAAGTTGCTCAAGGAACTGGAGCGGCGGCGGCGCGCGGCGCGCTTTTTCGAAAAAGCCCTGGCGCGCCTGGACGGCAACTGGGCCGGCTCCGGCGAGGCGGGCGACCGCTACAACGAGGCGGCGCACCCCTACGCGCTGGACCTGGACCTTTTCGGTAAAGGCAGCGTGTTCGAATTGCTGTGTACGGCGCGCACGCGGATCGGTGAAGACCGCCTGGCCGAGTGGCTGAAATCGCCCGCCGCGCCCGAGGTGGTGCGCGCACGCCATGCGGCGGTGGATGAACTTCGCGAGCGCGTGGACCTGCGCGAGGAACTCGCCATCGTCGCCGAGGAAGCCCGCTCCGGCGTCGACCCGGTGCACCTGGCGCAATGGGGCGAGGCGCCGGCGGCGCTGCGGCAGGCCGGCTTCCGGTTGCGGGTTCACCTGCACACGGTGCTGGGTCTGGCCGGTTTTGCGGCGCTTTGGATTCACTTGCTGCGCTCGGCAAACCTCTTGCCTTTGCCCGATGGCGTGGATGCCCTGGTGCGCGACTTGTTCCTGGTGGCGCTGGTCGCTAACGGCTGGTTCCTCTACCGGCACAACGGCGTGCTGGGAACGGCGGTTTCGGCGGTGGAGGCCGCGGCCCACGAATTAGGGCTGCTGAGCGAGGTGCTGGTGCGCATGGAGCGCGAGCCGTTCCGCTGCCCCCTGCTGGCCGGCCTGCGCGCGTCGCTCGACGCCGAAGGCGAACCGCCTTCGCGGCAACTGGCGCGCCTCAAACGCCTGGTGGAGAACCTGGATTCGCGCGACAACGTCATCGTGCGCGTGCTGGAGCCCTTCATCCTGTGGACGCCGCACCTGGCGCTGCGGGTGGAAGACTGGCGGGCGCTCTCCGGCAGCGCGGTGCGGCGCTGGTTGCAGGCGGCGGGCGATATGGAGGCATTGTGCTCGCTGGCCAGCCACGCCTTCGAGCATCCGGCCGACGCCTTTCCGGAGTTTGTGCCGGCGGGTCCATGGATCGAAGCCGAAGCCATCGGCCACCCGCTGCTGGCCGAGCACAAGGTGGTACGCAACGATGTCCGCATCGGCGGCGCGCTGCGTGTGATCGTCGTCAGCGGGTCGAATATGTCGGGCAAGAGCACCATGCTGCGCACGCTGGGCGTGAATGCGGTGCTGGCGCAGGCGGGCGCTCCGGTGCGCGCGCGGCGGCTGACACTCTCCCCGTTGGCGGTGGGCGCGTCGATCCGCGTGACGGATTCGCTGCAGGGCGGAGTCTCGCGCTTCTACGCCGAGATCCTGCGCTTGCGGCAGATTCTGGATGTGACGGCGGGCCCGCTGCCCGTACTGTTCCTGATCGACGAGTTCCTGCACGGGACCAATTCGCACGATCGAAGAATTGGCGCTGGCGCCTTGGTCCGCGGCCTGGTGCAGCGCGGCGCCATCGGCCTCGTCACCACGCACGATCTGGCGCTGGCGGAGATCGCGGACGAACTGGGAGAAAGCGCCGCCAACGTGCATTTCGAGGATCAGATCGCCGATGGCAAGATCTCCTTCGATTACCACATGCGCCCCGGCGTAGTGCGCAAGAGCAACGCCATCGAGCTGATGCGGCAGGTGGGACTGGAAATTTGACGGCGGACCACATCCGCGAACTGGCGCGCCGCTCGGGATTCGAGCTGGCGGGGGTGGCCGCGGCCGTCCCCGCCGAGGACCGCGCCCGCTATCGCAAGTGGGTGGCGGCGGGCCTCGCCGGCAAGATGGGGTATCTCACCGACTGGCGCGCGGCGCTGCGCGACGATCCCCGCAATCTGCTGCCGTCAGCGCGCTCGGTGATCTGCGCCGGCAAGCTCTACCAGACGCCCTGGCCGCATACCACGCGATTCCACGACGTGGACCGCGCCTGGATCTCGCGCTACGCCTGGGGCGAGGACTACCACGATATCGTGCGGCGCGGCCTGGAGCGCCTCGACGGCTTGCTGCGCGAGACAGCGGGCGCGCCGTACGAATCGCGCATCTGTGTGGATACCGCACCCTTGCTGGAGCGAAGCTACGCGCGCCTCGCCGGGCTGGGATGGATCGGGCGCAATACCTGCCTCATCAACCAGCAGCAGGGCTCGTGGTTTTTCCTGGGCGAGCTGCTGGTGTCGATCGAAATCGCGCCGGACGCGCCCCCGCCGGATCGCTGCGGCACCTGCATGCGCTGCGTGGAGGCGTGCCCCACGGCAGCGCTTGTCCCCGGGGAGGGGCTGGATGCCACGCGGTGCATCTCCTATTTCACCATTGAGCTGCGCGGCGCGATTCCCGAAGAGCAGCGCGCGGGAATTGGGGCGCACGTGTTCGGTTGCGATATCTGCCAGGACGTGTGCCCGTGGAACGGGCGCGCGCCGGCCACGCCAGATCCCGCGTTTGCGCCGCGCCGGTTCGCTCCACGCCTGGAGGAACTGGCGGCGATTCCGCAGGCGGAGTTCCGCGCCATGTTCCGCGGTACGCCGCTGATTCGGGCCCGCTACTCCGGTTTTCTGCGCAACGTGGCGGTGGCCATGGGGAACGCGCGGCACGAAAAGTTCCGCGCACCGCTGGAAAAACTGGCCGAATCGGAGGATACGGTGGTCGCCGGGCATGCGCGCTGGGCGCTGCATCGCCTGCCGGGAATTTGACCGGTAGGACAGACCATCGCCTTGTGTGGTCTGTCAACTTTCTACATCGTGTGCACGACGGTGTGGATCGTGATCTCCACTTTGTCGTTGACGCGGAGCATCAGGGTGCTGGGGTTTTTCATGCCCCAACTCACGTACGGCACTTCGAAGACG
>JADGNS010000245.1 GCA_017883355.1 Candidatus Solibacter sp. | reverse complement strand
GCCCGCCGCGCGGATGCCTTCCTTCACCTTGACGGCGAGTTCGCGCAGGTTGTAATTGCAGGGCATGGTTTCGATCCAGGTATTGGCCACCCCGATGATCGGTTTGGCCAGATCTTCGTCGGTGAACCCGATGGCCTTCAGCATGGCTCGCGCCGGAGCGCGGTCTCGTCCTTGAGTAATCGTATGGCTCTGAAGTTTCATAGTGGCGACTCTAGTTTATCAGCGGGTGAGCGGGAGCGGGCCAGCTAACGGGCCACGCCTGGCCGTCTGCACATTCGCCGTCGCGACGATCGTCGCCGCTATTCAGCGATCTTTACCGCTTCCGAAAGCGGCAGAGTCCGGGAGGACGATCCCACCCAGAACTTGTAGTCGCCCGGGGCGACCTGCCAATCGTTGCGGCTCTCGTTGAAGATCGAGAGGTGAAGCGCGGGGATGGTCAGGGTCACGGTCTTCGATTCTCCGGCCTTGAGCTCGATCGGCTCGAAGGCCACCAGTCGCTTGGGCGGTTCGTTGGTGGAGGCCGGTAATGTGGCGTACACCTGGGCGATCTCGATGCCTGCGCGCGATGAGGTGTTCTTGATGGTGAAGGTGACTTTGGTTTCCTTGCCGGGCGCGGTTTTCAGCGCGGAGTAAGCGAACGTGCTGTAGGAAAGGCCGTGGCCGAAGGCGAACAGCGGCGTTTTGTTTTCCGCATCGAACCACTTGTAGCCGACCTTGAGCCCTTCCTTATAGGGCATGTCGAAGGGCGCCATGCCGCCGCGCCCTCCGCCGAACCCGCCGGGGCCTCCTGTGGCCTGAGTGCCGGCCTGAGTACCTGGCGCCGGAGCGGCGGCAGCGGGTGCCGGTGGCGGTGCGAACACCTTGTCGTACACCCAGTCGGACTCGCTCTTAGCGAACGTCACGACGGTCTTGCCGGACGGGTTGACATCGCCGAACAGGATACCGGCGATGGCTTCGGCGCCGCGAAGGCCCGGGAACCAGGCTTCCAGGATGGCGGGCACCTTGTCCGCCCACGGCATGCTCACCGGGCCGCCGGTCTCCAGCACCACGATGGTGTGCGGGTTCGCCGCCACCACCGCCTCCACCAGCTTGTCCTGGTTATCGGGCAGGGTGAGGTTGAGGTCGCGGCCTTCGGACGCAGGCTGGTTCAGGAAAACGATGGCCACTTCCGAGGCCTTGGCAAGTGCGGCCGCCGTGACGAGGTCGGTACCGCTATCGAACTGAACTTTGGCTCCGGGGATCTTGGCCTGTATGGCCTTGAGCGGGGAGGAGGGATACCAGACGGACCCACGGCCGCCCATCCCCATCCCCATGCCGCCACCTTGCTGGCCGGCGGGAGCGGGAGGCGGAGGAACCGCGTTGCCGCCCGGCGGATCGACTTGCGCGGAGCCGCCGCCCGAAAGGACGCCGACGTCGGCATGCGAACCAATCACCGCCACGGATTTCACCACCGCCTTGCGCAGAGGCAACTGGGCGCCGCTATTCTTGAGAAGCACGGTGCCCCGCTCCGCCACGCGCTGCGCCACCGCGAGGCCGCCGAACACGTCGACCACCTTGGTCTGCGTGCGCAGGTCGAACTGGCCGGTGGCGAACTGGGCGCGGAGAATGCGCTTCACCATATCGTCGAGCCGGGCCATCGGGACCTCGCCCTTTTCGACGGCCTGCTTCAGCGCCTCGCCGAAGAAACCGCTGCCGGGTTGCTCCATATCGAGCCCCGCCAGGGCCGCTTTCGTGGTGCTGTGCGTCCCGCCCCAATCGGAGAGAACGAAGCCTTTGAAGCCGAGCGACTTCTTGAGGAAATCGTTCATCAGGTAATTGTTCTCGCACGCCCAGTCGCCGTTGATCTTGTTGTAAGAGCACATGACGGCCTGGATGTCGCCGTCCTTGATGCCGATCTCGAAGGGCAGCAGGTCGGTCTCGCGCAGCGTGCGCTTATCGAGAATGGCGTTGCCGATATTGCGCCCGGTCTCCTGATCGTTGACCGCGAAGTGTTTGATATCGCCGATGATCCCCTTGGCCTGCAGGCACTTCATTTCCTGGCCCACCAGTTTTCCGGCCAGAATCGGATCTTCGCCTTTGTACTCGAAGTTGCGGCCGTTGCGCGGCTCGCGCGTGATATTCACGCCGCCGCCCAGCGACATCGTATAGCCCTGGTCCCGAAGTTCCTGGCCGATCAGAGCGCCGTATTCGCAGGCCATCTTGACGTCCCAGGTGGACGCCGCGGAAACGGCGTTGGGAAGCGGCGTGGAATAGCGGCTGTTGGACGCGCCGCGGGTGACGCCGACGGCCGCGTCGGCCATCTGGATGGCGGGAATGCCGAGGCGGGGAACGGCGCTGGCGAATCCCGCGCCGCCATTGGAGACGGTGGCGCCGGGCGCGGCCGGGGCGGCCTGTCCGAATCCCATACCTCCGCCGTGCAGGATGCTGATCTTTTCGTCGGTAGTCATCTGCCCGAGCATCAACTCCGCGCGCCTATCGGGAGACAGCGTCGCATCCGACCACGGACCCGTCACGGCCGGCGTGGCGCCTCGGCCTCCGCGACCGCCGCGTCCGCCTTGCCCCGGGGCCCCGGGCGCTCCGCCGGGCGCTTGCGCCGCAGGGGGTTGTCCGCCGGGCGCTTGCGCCGAAACCGGCAGGGCGGCAAAGACGATACCAACCGCAACCGCAAGAAACGATGACCACCGATAGTGCATACGGTACTCCTTAAAGAGAAAAAGGCCTGTTAAGAAGATACTGACGACCAGGCGGGCACGGATGTTACGCTCGCGGCGGTAGCTTCCGCGCCGCTAGCGAGATTATGATTGTGGGATGCGCTGGTTCGCCGCACTGCTTATGCTCGCTGTTCCCATCGGGTGGGGCCTGGAAACGGAGGCACCGCTTGCCTGCCCGGCCACTTTGAATCCTCCTGGAGCCACCGGCGCGGCACGCGAGTTCGAGCGGATCAATATCTACAATGGAAAACCGGGCGGCGAGGAGTACGACCTGGCGCCCGACGATCAGACCGAGGCCGGCCGCAAGATCACGCAGATGTGGTTCCTCAAGGACTACCGGTCCATGCCCATCTTTGTGCGCTGCCGCTACCGTGGGACCACTGCCGTGACTACGCTGGACGTGCCCGCGAAATACCAGAAGTGCACCTTGACGTTCGAGATGGACAAGAAGAACACCATCATCGGCAAGTCTGAGTTCTCGTGTAAGTAGGCTGGTGGGGCAGGCGCGGAATTAGAATGTATGGGAGCCGATCCGCCATGAAGACTTCCGCGACGATCCTGCTGCTGGTTGCACTGCTCGCCCCGATTGCGTTCGCAGCGTCGGTGTTCGACAAGGCTGAATTGCGAACTACCCCTTCGCCTGCCGAGGCCCGGCAGATTACGCTGCCCGCCGGGGTGCGCGTCGTCGATTCCGACGTTTCGCCGGCCGGGCCGACGGCGGCGCTTCTCGTTTTGCACGCCTCGGGGACACGCGAAATCCTGCTTTGGAATCTGCACCAGTCCCAGACCACGAAGGTGTGGGATGTGCCGGCCGGCTTCATCGCCCGATCGCTTGCGTGGCACCCCGAAGGAAATGCGATTTTCCTGTCGGGGCTACGGGGACAGAAATACGTCATCCTCAAGATCGCGCCGGCCGCCGGCACATGGACGGCGCGGCAGATCTACAGTTCCGCCCAGGAGATTCGCCGACTGGTGCCCGGCCCACGGCCTTTCGTGGTGGAAGCCGGGCAGCCGCCCGCGCGGGAGGTGCAGGCCTACCGGCTCTTCTTCGGCTTAAGGGGAAGCGGCGGCAACTATACGATTCACTCCATCACGGAAGATGGCAAACGGGAATACCAGGCGATCGGCCCCGCCGCGACGCAGACGAAGTCCCTGGACGACGAGTATCCTCCCAGCAAGATTACCGCGGCCACGGCCCTGCCGGTGGGGTTTCATCCCGCGGGTCACATTCTGCTCTGGGAAGACGGCAAGAGTTGTTTTCATGCGGCGGGCTACGACCGCGATCATTGGGAGAAAACCGCCCGGCTGTTCGGGCGCGAGTTGTGCGGCGGCACGGTTAGCGCCACTCCAAACGGCGCGGGCATTGTCCATTGGGAAGCAGGCAAGCCTGGCGTCGACATCCTCCTGCATCGCGGCGCGACGCAGAAGCACGACGCCACCGACTATCAACTTGTGGCAGCGCCATCGTCCGTGCCTGACGGCCGCGGCATCGTGGGCATTACGCGCAGGGAAACGGGCTTCGCGGTGAACTATATCCCGGTGGATGTTCCGCTGCCGGATGTGGTCAATGCCTGGATGTATTTCGAATCGGATGGCGATTTGTCGCTGCTCACGCGGCACGGCGGGTTGTTTCGGGATCTGAAGGAGGCGGATCAGTTGTATCCCCTCTACGATTCCGAGCTCTACGCGTGCGGAAACGTCGATCAGTCGGCTCCCACACGGCCGTACCTGGTCACCACGGATGGTTTCTGGGAGCTCTTCGCCGCCGCCTACGAAGGCATCTTTATCGTGCGGGAGCGGCAGTCGGCGATGCCCGCATTCTGGGATTTCGTGACGCGGGCGCACGGTGCTCTGCGCCAATCGCAGCCGCCATCGCGGTGGACGGGCGTGTTCGGCGCGCTGGCTGCGCTGGCGGAGAAGCCCGAGGGCAGCCCCACGGGCGCCGCCGAGGGCAACCCGGAGGCGCAGCGCATCTCGCGCGCCGACGGCAGACACGCTTCGCCCGTGCTGGGAACCGATTTCGATTACGCGGAACTCAAGCCGCGTGGTCATTACACTGCCACACCGGCGGCGCGGACGTACTTCCAGGCATTGCGATACCTCACCCGCGTGCCGGCGTTGAACTGGTCCACGGACGAATTGCGGCAACTGCCTCCGGAGGTGAAAGCCGCGGCCCTGCGCTGGATCGGCGTGTACGGGGACCTGATCGCGCCATCGCGCTCGCCGCTATTGTGGGCGGCGAGCGCCGCCGCCGTTCCTCGTTATGTGAAACGGCCTCTGGCGACGCCCGTGTTGTTTCCGCTTTCCTGGGGCTTCGATAACGAAACGCTCTTCTCGACGATCTACCATGGCGATCTTCCGGAGTCCGAGCGAATCGAAGGACCCGCGGGAAGACGCGTGACGCCGTCTTCGCTCGATATCGCCGCGGCGCTGGGCAGCCGCTTCGCCCGCGAGCTGCTGGCGGGCGAGATGGCGAAATACCCGAGACTCGGCGCCGTGCTGGATGACCTCGCGGCGCGGAACGTTGCCGTGCGCGATGCGCATCAGACTTTGTATGACCGATGGATCGATGGCCTGGCTGTACAGTGGGCCGACCCGGTGGCCTCTCCGAACGGACAATGGGACGAGAAGTTATGGCGGACCAAAAGGCTGCAGACCGGTCTGGCGTCCTGGGCCACGCTGCGCCACGCCACCGTGCTGGTGAATGAACGGGTGTCGGCGGAATGCGGCGAGGGCGGGTTCGAGGCGATCCTGATGCGTCCGCCGCGCGGCTATGTGGAGCCCGACCCCGAGACCTTCAGCCGTATTGCCGGACTATTCGAGGCGGCGGCGCAGTTGGTGGGCGCGGCCGACATGCGGCTCACGGGTGTGATGCCGGATGAGTCCGCGGACGGAACGCCCGCGCGCGAGGCTTTAAAACAAGGGCTGCTGCGCCGTCTTTCCGAAACGGCGGTCAAGGCACGGCTGTTCCAGGGGATGGCCGCCAAGGAGGTGCGCGGCGAGACGTTGACGGCGGCCGAGTACGAAGAGATCCTCTACTTCGGCCGCGTCGCCGAGCACCACTTCCTGATCTTCAAGAGCCTCGCCAACAAGGATCTGGCGCTCTCCACGCCGAACCCGATCCCCAAGATCGCCGATGTAGCGGATGTCAATGGAAGCGCGCCCTATCTGCTGGCCGCGGTGGGCCGTCCGCTGGAATGGGATCACGCCGTGCCGTACTATGGGCGGCGGGAAATCGTCAAGGGCGCCGCCTACGGGTTCTACGAACTGGTTTCCGACTCGCTGCTCAACGACGAGGATTGGTTGAAGAAACGGCCTTCGCGGCCGCGTCCGGCGTGGATCGCTCCCTTTGTCTCGGAAAGCCGCCTCTCATGTCCCGCGCGAAATCCATTCTGATTCTGCCGTGCCTTCTGGCAGTGGGCTGCGTGTGGGGCGAAGACGGCGATGCGCGCCTTCTGTTCACCGGAGACATTCTGCTCTCCCGGCAGGTCCGCAACGAGATCGAGCGAACCAGGCGCTTTCCATGGGAGCCCTTCGCGAAACTGTTCCACCAGGCGGATTGGGTGGCCGGGAATCTGGAGGGCGCCGTCGGCGAGGTCCGAGACTGCACGCCGGAAGTTTCGGCGAGCCCGTGTTTCGACATTCCCGGGGCGCTCATCCCGCTGCTGGCTAAAGCGGGCTTCCGCGCGCTGGGGACGGCGAACAATCACGCGGGCGACCTGGGCGCGCGGGGCCGGGAGGCAACCCGGCAGGCGCTGCTCCAGGCGGGGCTGGGCGTCCTCTCCTTTAAGGACTCCCCGGTATTTGTGGCGGCAGGCGACCGCACGCTGGCGGTAATCGCGGTCTCCACGGTGCCGGCCCGCGATGGCAGCCGGACGGAAATTCCCTCCACGGCGCTGCGTCAGAAACTGCGGCTCGCCAGAAGCCTGTCGGAGCTGGTTGTGGTGTTCGTACACTGGGGGAGCGAGCTACTGGAGTGGCCTGACACGCGGCAGAGGGAAGCCGCCGCGTGGCTGGTACGGAATGGCGCCGACCTCATCGTGGGCCACCATCCCCACGTCGTGCAAGCCGCGGAATGCGTATCCGGCCGGCCGGTGTTCTATTCACTCGGCAATCATCTGTTCGATCAGAAGTACCCGGCCGCCAAGCAGGGGCTGATTGCCGATTGCCGGCTGCACGGCAGCGTGCTGCGCTGTGCGGGCATCCCTACGATCGCGCCGCCGGGCAGCGCGTTTCCGCACCTCTGGCAGGGCGGGAACGCCGCCACAGACGCGCTGAAACACTGCACCGTGGATCTCATGGGGCCCGCATCCG
>JADGNS010000244.1 GCA_017883355.1 Candidatus Solibacter sp. | reverse complement strand
CTCTGGACGACGCCGACCGCCAATTCCTGGCCCGGACGATCTCCGAGCCCGGGCACGTTTTCATCAATCACACCAAGGACTTCGAGTTCTTCACCGGCGTGAACGACAAACTCGTGAAATACGCCGCAGATGCCGGCTACCGCCGTGAAGTGATGGCCGTCATCCCCGACAACCACGGACGTCCGGTCTACGAGGTGTACCGTTTCGTCGTCCAGTAAGCGAAACCTATCCGCCTGACCTGAGTGCGGACCTGTGCCCGGCGAGGCGCGGGAAAGCGCATGCCGTTACAATGGGAACATGTCCGACAAATTAACCATCGCGGGGCGGGAGTTCTCCTCACGGCTGATCGTGGGAACGGGGAAGTACCGCAGTTTTCAGGAGATGATGCGCTGCCACGAGGCCAGCGGGGCCGATATGGTGACGGTGGCCGTGCGCCGCGTCAATCTGACGGACCGCACCAAGGAATCGCTGATCGATTACATCGACCGCACGAAGATTTTCATCCTGCCGAACACGGCGGCGTGCTACACCGCCGACGAGGCGGTGCGTACGGCCATGCTGGGGCGCGAAGTCGGCCTCTCCAACTGGGTGAAGCTGGAAGTGATCGGCGACGAAAAGACGCTCTTCCCGGATAATGCCGGACTGCTGGAAGCCACCCGGATCCTGGTGAAAGAGGGTTTTGTGGTTCTGCCCTACACGAATGACGACGTGGTCAACGCGCGCCGCCTGATCGATGCGGGAGCGGCGGCGGTAATGCCGCTGGCGGCGCCCATCGGCAGCGGGCTCGGCATACAAAATCCGGTGAATCTGCGCATCTTCCGCGAGATGATCACGCAAGTGCCAATGATTGTGGATGCCGGCGTGGGTACGGCCAGCGATGCGGCGATCGCCATGGAACTGGGCGCCGATGGAGTGCTGATGAATACCGCGATCGCGGCGGCGGAGGATTCCGTGAAGATGGCGCGCGCCATGAGACTCGGTGTGGAGGCCGGGAGGCTGGCGTGGGAAGCCGGCCGGATGCCGCGGAAGCTGTATGCGTCTGCGAGCAGTCCCGCGGCCGGCGTGGTGGGGTCGTAGGGCTTGCGCTACCGGCCCGATCCCGGGTGTCAGTGGTTCGGGAGCGGTTGCCGGGCGGCGGGTATAATACGGGGGACAGGAGGCTGTATGTACCGCAGCAGATTCGCAGTGTGCGCCCTATTCGTTCTGGCGGCCGTGTGCGCCGCGGCGTTCGCCGGCGGCGCGGCCGGCAAATGGACCGCGGCCATCGATACCCAGGTCGGCGTACAAAACTATACCTACGATTTCAAGGTGGACGGCGACAAATTGACCGGCACCGCGAAGTCGCAATTCAGCGAAAGCCCGATCACCGAAGGCTCCATCAAGGGAGACGCCATCTCTTTCGTGGAAACGCTGACCTATCAGGATATGACGATGCGCGTGGTATACACCGGAACCGTCTCCGGCGACGAGATCAAGTTCAACCGCAAGGTGGGCGACATCGCCAGCGAAGATTTCGTCGCCAAACGCGCGAAATAGTCCCAGCCCCATGGGAATCGGGATCCGCATCGAAAACCTGCGCAAGGTGTACGCCACTCCACCGCCGGCGGCGGGCGGGGCGGGCTTTTCCTTTGGGCCGGCCCGCTCCGGCAACAAGGAAAAGGCGCCGAAGAAATTCGAGCTGGTGGCGCTGGATGGGGTCTCCTTCGAAATCCGCGCGGGCGAAGTCTTCGGACTGCTGGGCCCCAACGGCGCGGGGAAATCGACCACCATCGGCATTCTGACCACGCGCACGCAACCCACCAGCGGGCGCGCCATTATCGGCGAATACGACGTGTGGCAGGAGCAGGTGAAGGCCAAGCGGCTGATCGGCGTGGTGCCGCAGCGTCCCAATCTGGATTTCGCGCTGACGGCGCGCGAAATCCTGACCTTTCACGGAGCGTATTTCGGCCAGGGCGCGCGCGAACGCGAGCGGCGCGCCGATGAACTGCTGGAGAAGTTCAAGCTGACGGACCGCGCCACCCACATGGTGCGCACCTTCTCCGGCGGCATGATGCAGCGCCTCTCGATCGCGCGCGCCATGATGCACGATCCCGAAGTGCTGTTTCTGGACGAGCCCAGCGCCGGCCTGGATCCGCAGACGCGCCTGCTGTTGTGGGAGATCATCCGCGACTACAACCGCCTCGGCAAGACCATCGTGCTGACCACGCATTATATGGATGAGGCCGACGCGCTATGCGACCGCCTGGCGATCATCGATCACGGCCGCATCATTTCCCATGGCACGCCCGCGGAACTGAAGGCCGCGATTCCCGGCGGCTACCTGCTGCGCCTGCGCTTCGACCACGTCACGGAAGAACTGCTGGCGGAGTTGAAGACGTTGCCCGGGGTAACGGAGGTGCGGTCGCCGGACCAGACATCGGTAGACGTGTACGCCGACCGCGGCGGCAAGTTGATCGGCCCGATCGTCTCTACCGCGCAGGCGGCGGGCTTCGAACTGCGCGACGTGCACATTGCCGAGCCCAGCCTGGAGACGCTGTTTCTGCATCACACCGGAAGGAGCTTGCGAGATTGAACTGGAAGACGTTTTACGCCCTGCTGGCGCGCGACGGGCACGTGTTGCGCCGCAATCTGCTTCCCACCCTGCTGCAGAATCTGCTGCAACCGCTCTTATTCACCTTCGTATTCGGCAAGGTGATGACCACCAGCGGCTTGATGCCCGCCGGCTATAAGAGCATGTTGCTGCCCGGCGTGATGGCGATCAGCATGGTGATGGCCGGCGTGCAGGCCGTGGCCATGCCGCTGATTACGGAGTTTCAATTCACGCGCGAGATTGAGGACCGCCTGCTGGCGCCGATCGAAATCGGCTGGCTGGCGGTGGAGAAGATCGTGGCGGGGATGATCCAGGCGATGGTGGCGGGCCTGGTGGTGATTCCGGCGGCGTGGCTGATTATGGGGTCTGGGGTTAAGCTCGATTTTAGCAAGCCGTTCGAGTTCCTGCTGGTGGCGTTGCTGGTGGCATTATTTTCGTCGGCGGGAGGGCTGGCGCTGGGCTGCAGCGTGGGGCAAACGCAGATCGGGCTGATGTTCAGCCTGGTGCTGGCGCCGATGATGATGTTCGGCTGCGCCTACTATCCGTGGAGCGCGCTGGAGGCGTTCCCGATTTTGCACATCGCGGTGCTGGTAAACCCGCTGGTGTATGCCAGCGAGGGGCTGCGCGGGGCGCTGGTCCCGCAGGTGCCGCATATGAACACGCTGATGGTAATCGGCGCCCTGGCGTTGATCGATCTGGGGCTGCTGTTTCTGGGGCTCAGGAAGTTCCACCAGAAGGCCGTCAGTTAGGTGGGATAAGCCTCCGGCTTGTCCATCCGAGCGCAGCTCGGACTTCTTACCTCAAATACTTATTGAAGAACTCGAGCGTGCGTTCCCACGCCAGCTTGGCTGCTTTCTCGTCGTAACGCGGCGTCGTATCGTTGTGGAAACCGTGATTGGCGCCCTCGTAAACGTAGCCGGTGTAGGTCACCTTGTTGGCCTTCAGGGCTTCCTCATAGGCGGGCCATCCGCCGGTCAGGCGCGTGTCGAGCGACGCGTAGTGCAACAGGAGCGGCGCCTTGATTTTGGCGGCATCGGCGGCCGGCGGTTGTCCGCCATAGAAAGGAACCGCCGCCGCCAGGTCGCTGCCCAGGCGGACGGCCAGCGTGTTGGCGATGCCCCCGCCGTAGCAGAAACCTACCGCGCCGATCTTCCCCGTGCAGTCGATCCGCGCCTTCAGCCAGCGCGCCGCCGCCACGAAATCCTCGGTCATCTTGGCCCGGTCCACCTTGCCGAACGCGGCGCCGCCCTTTTCGTCATCGCCCGGATACCCACCCACGCTGGTCAGCCCGTCGGGAGCGAACGCGATGAAATTCGCCGTGGCCAGGCGCCGCGCCACATCCTCAATGTAAGGGTTCAGCCCACGATTCTCATGCACCACCAGCACGCCCGGCAGCTTTCCAGTACGCAGCGACGGTTGCACCAGATACCCCTTGATGCTGCCGTTGCCCTCTGGCGACGGCACCGTGACATACTCCGACGCGATCCGCTTATCGTCTTTCGGCACCTGTTGCGCCCAGGCGTAATTGGGCCGCAAACTCTCCCAGATCGCCATGGCGGTCAGGCCGCCGGTGGCGAACTTCTTGGCGCCCTCCAGGAAATTGCGGCGGTCGATCTCGCCGTGAACGTACTTGTCAAACAGATTCAGCAACTCCTGGGGATAATCGCTCGCCTGCTTTCGTTCCAATGGGAAGTCCCTCCTCGATAGGGCAAAGAATACCACATTCGGGAAGTCACAAGTGCTCGTGAGGCCGGCAATCGCTCCGGACCCAGAGGGTACCCCAGTCGCGGCTCGGATTGATGATAAAATCCCCCTTCACACTCCAAATGTCCGCTCACCTCTCCGTCTCTCCGAAGTTTCGCCCGGTTCTCGACCCGGAGTTCCAGCCTGCCTCGCTCTGGAACGGCGTCTACCGCTTGATGACGCACACGGAAGGCGGCGAGCCTTTGGCCATGGCGCTAGAGCGCAGCGATGGTGGGGTCTCCGTTTTCCGCACCGCGATATTGCCGCACGAACGCGGCAACGCCGCCCTCAACCATCGCTACACCGAGCGCCTTTTGAAATACCTGCTCTGGCAGAAAGGCGGCTGGCGCATCACCATCGCGGGCGAGCCGCGCATCGCCGATTACCTGCGCGGCGTCTACTCGCCCGACGGGGCGCGCGCCTTCGACTGCCACTTCATGGGCGATCGCGTCTACGGCCGCCCCATGACCATCGAGAGCGTGCCGTACGACGCGTGCCCGGAGGAACGCGAATCCGCCGCGCCGCTGGGCCGCCACCTGGATGGCTGCCGCATCGGCTTCGACCTGGGCGCGAGCGACCGCAAGTGCGCCGCCGTGATCGATGGCAGAGTCGTCTTCAGCGACGAGGTCGCCTGGAACCCAGCGGCACAGAGCGACCCACAGTATCACTACGACGGCGTCCACGATTCGCTGCAGCGCGCGGCCGCCCATCTGCCGCGGGTCGATGCGATCGGCGGCTCTGCCGCCGGCGTCTACGTGGCCAACGAAGTGCGCGTCGGCTCGCTCTACCGCGGCGTCCCCCAGGATAAATTCGACACGCGCATCCGCCGCCTCTTCTTCGACCTGCAAACCGCCTGGCACGGCGTCCCTTTCGACGTGGTCAACGATGGCGAAGTCACCGCGCTGGCCGGATCCATGGCGTTGAACGACAGCGCCGTCCTCGGCGTCGCCTTCGGCAGCTCTCTCGCCGCCGGCTTCGTCACCCCGCAGGGCAACATCACGTCCTGGCTCAACGAGCTCGCCTTCGTCCCCGTCGATTACCGCGAAGATGCTCCTGTTGACGAATGGTCCGGCGATCCCGGCGTCGGCGCACAGTACTTTTCCCAACAGGCCGTCGGCCGCCTGCTGGCTCCCGCAGGCATCGATCTTCCCCAGGAGATGACGCTCCCCGTCAAACTGGAACACGTGCAGAAACTCATGGCCGCCGGCGACGATCGGGCTCGCAAGATCTACCAGACCATCGGCGTCTACTTCGGCTACAACATCGCCACCTACGCCGATTTCTACGAGGTGCGCAACCTCCTCGTGCTTGGCCGCGTGCTCACCGGCGCGGGCGGCGATCTGATTCTCTCCACCGCCACCGAAGTCCTGCGCGCCGAGTTCCCCGAAGTCGCCGAGCGCATCCGGTATCACATTCCCGACGAGAAGGAGAAGCGCCACGGCCAGGCGATTGCCGCCGCCAGCCTTCCGTCCATTCCCACCCAGGAGACCCACTGATGCAATTCCATAAATCCACCGCGGATTTCTTCGTTCCCGACGGTACCGCCCCCGAAGCAGCCCTCGCCCGCAGCACCCACCTGTGCATCTCCGCGCACCAGGACGATATCGAAATCATGGCCTACCACGGCGTCGCCGAGTGCTTCGGCAGTAAAGACAAGTGGTTCACCGGCGTAGTAGTGACTAACGGCGCGGGCAGCCCGCGCGCCGGCATCTACGGCGATTACACCGATCGGCAGATGCAGCAGGTGCGCGTGCTGGAGCAGCGCAAGGCCGCCTACGTCGGCGAGTACGCCTGCCAGATCCAGCTTGCCTTCACCAGTTCCGAAGTCAAGAATCCGAAGGAGACAGTGGTGGTGGAAGACCTGGCGAAGATCCTGGCGGCCGCGAAGCCCGACGTCGTTTACCTGCACAACCCGGCCGATAAGCACGACACCCACGTCGGCGTGACCATGCGCTCCATCGCCGCGCTGCGGGCCGTGCGCGACCAGGTGAAGCCCCAAAAGGTGTACGGCTGCGAAGTCTGGCGCGACCTGGACTGGCTGCTCGACGAAGATAAGCAGGTGCTCCCGGTGAGCGCCCGCTCCAACATCGCCGCGGCGCTGGTGGGCGTGTTCGATTCGCAGGTCTCCGGCGGCAAGCGTTACGATCTGGCCACCGCCGGCCGCCGCCTGGCGCATGCCACTTATCACGCCTCCCACGGCACCGATCAGGAAAGCGCGCTCAACTTCGCCATGGATCTGACCCCGCTGGTCGAAGACCCGTCGCTCAACGTCGCCGATTACGTGCTCACCCTGGTCGATCGCTTCCGCGCCGACGTGGAAAGACGAGTGAATTCCGTCGCCTGAGCCAGGTTGCCCCACTGTCCGATAATTTGACACCGGACGTTTTTCAGACGCCCGAATCCCTGTATGCGCGCGCACGTTTGCCGGGCCCAGCCCCGGCAATCCAATCACTTACGCCATTGGCCGACAACGTGCCCATGGTGTATAGTCTTCATAGCTACAGGTCTGCAATACCGAAAGGAATCATTCACGGATGCAAGGGAATGCCACCACTTCACCGCCCCCCGATGCCGGCAGGCGCACGCTCGTCTCCTGGCTTCTCGGCGGGGGCGTTGCCGCCTCGCTGGCGTCGTTCTTCTACCCCGTCGCGCGTTTCCTCGACCCGCCCCAGGTCGCCGAAGTTTCCGTCAACGAAGTGGCCGCGGGTAAGGTGG
>JADGNS010000243.1 GCA_017883355.1 Candidatus Solibacter sp. | reverse complement strand
AGGCGCCGCTTTGCGCGCCGGTGCCGTCCCGGCTAATGATAATTTTGACAGCGCCACGGTCATCACCGGCGTCTCGGGCGCGACTTTCGGCAGCTCGGTAGGGGCCACCAAGGAACCAGGTGAACCGAACCACGCCGGGAACGCCGGCGGGGCTTCCGTCTGGTTCCGCTGGGTTGCGCCGGCTAATGGCACGGTCACGTTCAACACGGAGGGCAGCAGCTTTGACACGCTCCTGGGGGTCTATATCGGGACGAGCGTTAGCGCGCTTAGCCCGGTCGCCTCCAATGATGATGTCCAGTACCCCGCCGACCTCACCAGCGCGGCGACCTTCGATGCCGTCAGCGGTACCGAGTACCGCATTGCCGTGGACGGCTATGGCGGGCTCTCTGGCAATTACACGCTGACCTGGCTCTATCCGGTGGTGAACGAGACGGTGCTTTCCACCGCCATCACCAACGTCGACAACTTCATTTATGACTCGGATGCCCTGATCGGCGGGGTCTATAACCGGGACCGGTTGCTGATCACCTCGACTGTCCTTTCGGCGAACAGCTCTTCTGCGACTCACTACACCACTTATGTGCTGAGCTACCGGTTGCTGGATACCAACAACCTGCCCCAGCCCATTTACGACTCCAGCGGCGTTACCAACACGGACTACACCTGCAACGTCACCAACACCGTCCTGATCGGGGCCTTTAGCAGCGTCAACTCGACGACTCCGGCGGCGGTGAAGCCGGCGGCCAAACTGGACCCCTACAACCAATATTCAGTCGAGCTAAGAATATTTCGCCTGGGGGTCTTCACGGGGGCGACCGGCAATTACGGGCCAACCACTTATCTGGAATTCACCAACCTGGTCAGCGGTGACGTGGCCCTCAACACCATCCCTTACCAGTTTGGCATTTCCTGGGTGCAGACCTATGCGGTCAAGACGGCGCCGGGCCAGACCGCATTCCAGGCTAGCACGTTCTACGGCCTCTACCGGTATGACAACTTCAACGCCGCATCCCCGACGACTGATAACGTAACCGTCTATTTGAATTACGAGTTGCACAACGCGACCAACGGCGCGCTGATTCCCCTGAAGAACAGCACGACCAACTTCGTTCACGCGGTGCCCAGCTACTCCGCCGGCACGCCCAATTCCGTCGGGGCGGCGTTCGCCAGCGACACGTTCTTCCTGGAACCCGTCAGTCAGCTTGACTCGGTCTCCAGCGCCTACTACGTGGTCGTGAACCTCTCGGTGCATGAGGGCCTGAGACCGCCCTACCTGGCGGGCAACGCGCTCCAGTCTCTTACCAACCAGTTGTTGCACTTTGACGGCAATCTTTTCTTCGGCTCCATCCCGACCTATTTCACCGCCATCGGCAACGCGCCGGCGCCCGGGACCCTGGGCGGGGGTGGCATTAGCACGCAATTGGCCGTCACTAACAACTCCGGCACCCTCACAGCCAATCCGGCTTATCATTATGGGAACGGAACGCCTTTGAACGTCGTCTTGCTCAGTAACGGGGACGCGCTTGCCGCGGCGGGCACCACGGTATCCCTGACGGGGTCGGATGTGGGTTGCATCCAGAACGTCTGCTTCACCCGCTCGAGCGTTACCTTGAGCAACGATGCGATCAAGGGATTCATTGCCCTGCACTTTCCTGTGGGCTTCAGCGTCGGCATCAGTCCAGCCAACCGCCTCACCGTCGCCGGTCTGGAATACCCGAACACGCCGCTGGACCAGAACCTGAATCCGCTGAGCAATGCATTCACGACGCCAGGCCCGTTGTATGGCGTAGATGAGGAGTTGCCGTTCTGGATCGCGGCGCCGTCGGTGACATGGCTGGTGAACAGCGGCCAGATCGTGCTGAATCCTACTGGCGGCGTTTTCGCGCGGCAGACGGAAGACGACGTGCTGACGGCCTTCAAGCCGGTGCTGGTGGAGACGAACGCGGCGAACCGGATTTCGAATGACGGCTATTATCGCAATGCCAACGTGCTGGCGGGCAGCCAGGTTATTGTCTCTGCTGACGCGAATGGGTCGGCCCGGCTGTCGGTGAAACTGGTTTTGAATCCGCCCGAGTTGCGCCCGCATTTCCCCTACGCCGGTTCCGCCCCCGGCGGGCAGATTCCGACCGCGCCGAACGGCAGCCTGGTGATCCAGGACAGCCTGGTGGCGTCGAGCAGCGTGCTGCTGTTGAGCAACACAGTGCCGGTGGCTTATGCGCGCGATTGCGAGGATACGAACTGCAGCGCCTCGCTGGCCGGGCCGGCGGTGTTGCAGTTCAGCGCCGCCGGGAACCAGCTCGGGTTCACGCCGGACGGCGGCTTGCTGGCGTACGGGTCGGTGCCGCCGACGACTCTGAGCTGGGGTTATGTGAGCGGTGCCAACTACGCCCAGCAGGCCGGCCCGGTGCAGGCCGGGGCGTATCACATGCCCGGCACCTTCCTGCGCGGGGACCAGACCACGCTCGTTCCCGCCGTGCAGCCGGCGGTCCTCCTGTTTACGGGCTTCGGCGACGATTCCAATCCAAGCTATTTCGAGCGACCGGGCCAATCGAACTACCCGGTTGGGGCGGCGAACTACGGCGGGCTCAATTTCCGGCTGCCGGCCAACGGGCGCAGTTTCCTCGCCGGGCAGGACACCGGCGCGTATCCTCTGACCGATTCAAAGTACTACGTCCGGGCCGGCGGAGTGAGCGGCAAACACCAGGCGCTGACTTTCCCGCCTGGGCTGATGCTCTACGGTTACCAGTTCACGTTCCTGTATTACCGGCTCTCGTTCCTCGACAGCGAAAACTGGGAATCGCGAACCGATGGGGCCATTGCGTTCCCGACGCAGCCGGCAGGTTTCGCGCAGGAGTTCCAGCGGATGAAGTTCACCTGCCGTGGCGCGCTGGATTCCGCGCAGGTGCCGCCCAACAGTGGCTCCAAGCACCTGAACTATTGGACGGTTGATTTCACGCCGCAGAGCATTGAGTTTCATCCGCAGACGAGTGACACTTGCGGGACCGGCCCGCGCTTCCTGGTGCTGGGGGTAGAAACGCACCTGCCGTTCATCCCGCAGCCCTTCCACGCGGCGCTGGGCTTTAAACCCAATGGCAACCTCGTCACGGTGGCCGACGCCGTGGCCGGGACCGATTCGCGTTTTGCGGTGCCCGCGCAGCTCAGCCTGCAGGGGCCGGGAACGAGCTTGTTCCCGCTCTCGACCGCCAGCGAGGGCTATTTCAACAACTGGGAAACGGCGGGCAAACCGGCCAACGGCTTCTACAACCTCGTCGGAAAGTTGCGCGTGCCGTTCTTCACGGATGTCAAAACCCATCTGCATATCACGCCCACCGGCACCAACACGGCGCACATTGACATCATGGGCGGCTGGCCTGCGCCGGACAGCACCGCACCGGACCTGGGCTGGAGCGTCAGCACCAGCAACTATTTCAACCAGGCCAAGTTCGACCCCACCGCCGATGGCTGGCCAGTGGCGCAGACCGCCGACATCGGCGGTTATCGAAATTCGAGCACCACGCTATATCATCCGCGCGCGCAGCGGGATTGGATCGAGGTGGCCTTCTTCGATTACTCGCTCCAATGGAACGCGGCGCTGCGCGAATTCGCCGGCTTCCAGGACGCGACGGTCATCCTGCCGGTGATCAACGTCAACAGCCGACTCAAGGAACTCTCGCCCGGCAAAGTTGACTTCGACTTCGCGCAGGACATCAGCCTGCAACTGCCGCGCATCAAGGCGCTCGATTTCCTCAACGACGCGGCCAACGAGTTGAACGGGCCGCTGGATTCGGTCTCCAATGCGGTGCGGTCCGCCTTGAGCGCGACGCTCGACACGGTCGGCTTGAACCAACTGCAGCAGGCGCTGCGCGAGGATGCCGGGAACTTCTTCGAGCCCGTGCTCGCGCCGGCGCTGGACCCCGTGGTGGACGCGCTCTACACGCAACTTGCCGCTCTGCCGCAGAACGATTTGCCGACCTTCCTCAGCAATGTCGTCGTCATCGTCAACAACCCGGCCAACAACCTCCAAACCGCCATCAATAACATCAATGGCGCCGCCGGCCAGGCCAACACCGTCATTGGGCAGCTCGACGGCACCTTGACGAAAGTGACCGATACCATCGGCCTGTTCTCGCGCGTGCTGGACAAAGATCCCGGTGACGGCAAGCGCCATGCGGTGCGGACGATTGTCCAGAAGCTCGTATCCGACCAGGGACCGGACCTCGGGTTCGTGGCCGACCTCGCGGACACGGCGGTGGACCCGCTGCTGACGGACCTTGATCCAACACTCACCGAGATCCAGGGCGACTTCACGGATGTCAGCAACCAGATCGCCCAGGTGCACCAACAGCTCACCTCGGTCTCAGGCGACTTCAACCAGGCGCTGGGTGAGGCATTGGGTGACATAGGCGCGATGAACCAGTTCCTCCAGTCGGCCGGCACCGCCTTGTCGAACCACCTGGCCGCGGTCATCAGCTCCTCGGGGGATTACTTTACGGCCGATCCCGCCGCCGCCAAAGCGGCGATTCGCAAGCAGCTCGTCCTCGCCTTCCTGGGCTCGGCGCTGCCGTCGAACTGCCAGCAAACCATGCGGCAGTTCCTCTTCGACGACAATTACGTTACGGACCAGCTCATGGACGTGCTGTTCGACCAGATCAACGGGACGATTCGTGACGGGCTTTCGTCGCTGATTACGGACGCGCAGGACGGGATCTTTCAGAACATGAAGGGCATCGGGACCATGCCCCAGTCGTTCTTGTCGGCCAAGATTCGGGGTTCGCCCACCTTCAACGGCGATTCGCTGCGCAAGATTCATCTGGATGCGGCGATCCAGTTGAACTTGCCCGATCCGATGAATTTCAAGGCCTACATGGAAATCAAGGAGCTGGACTCCCAATCCTCGCCGGTGGATTGCGTGCCCGCAGGGGCGCCGGCGGCGGAAATAACCTTGGGCGCCAAAGACGTGAAGCTGGACTGGGCCTCGCTGAACCCGTCCGGCACGCCGCTGGTACTTGCCGTGGAAGCGCGGTGGACCTTGCAGAGCGGCAAGGTCATCGGCATCGGCGGCCTGGTGGACATCAAAGGCAAGGTCGGGTTCCAGGGATGCAGCATTAATGAGATAGGCGCGACGCTGGCGTTCGGCGAACTTGAGAACTATTTCGCGGCCAAGGCCGCGGGCACGATCACCATTGTCGGCATACCGGTTGATGTTCAGGCAGGTGTGTTCGTGGGCCACGCTTGCTCACTTGATCCGCTGGTCTTCATCGACCCGGACGCCAACCAGGTGCGGGGGGGCAACGCGGTGGAGTTCAGCGGCATTTATGTCCAGTTCGGCGGCGGGGTATCGCTTTCGGAGATTCTGTTCGGCTCGTCCAGTTGCCTGCTGGATGTGGAGGCGAAGGTGACCACGGCCACCTTTTACAACGGTGGCCCCACCAAACAGCAGATCGGCATGAGGCAAAAGGTGGAGGTGGATTTGGCGCTCTTGTGCCTGCTGAGTGGCAATGCCAGCCTGACGATGTTCGGCTCGCTCACGCACACTGCTTCCGGGTTGGAGTTGGACCTCGGCGGCAATGCGCAGATCTGCGGCTCAATAGGCCCTTGTCCGTTCTGCATCTCCGGGTGCGCCGGCATCACGGTTACCGGCGTGGTGAACTCGGGCGGTATTGATTACCACATCGACTACTAGGAAGCCCAACGCCCAATGACGAAAGCTAAGACAAGTCCGAAGTCCGAAGTCCGAAGCCCGAAGCTTCCGGAGCGAAGGCTGTCTGGCAGGGCGACTTTTCCGGCCTTCGTGCTTGTATCCCTGACGCTGGGATTCCTGTCAGGACTTCCCGTGGCGGCGCAGACGCCCGTCAGCAATCTGGTCTTCACCGTCGGCACGACGATCCAGGACAGCGGCGGCCATAACTGGTCGTACGTGTTGATCGGCACACCGCAGCCGCAGCTTTTGGCTGGGAAACACTTCGCCATCTTCAGCAAACCTGGATTCCCAACCAACGCCGGCACCTTCACGCTGCGCGGCACAATCTTCCAGCAGAGCGATCCCACCGCTATCAGTGCGCTCCTCAATCAATCGGTTGCCCTGGGCGAAAACCTAACCTCGCTCAGCAATTCGCTGAACACGTTGCTCCACAAGGTGCCCGGGATAACGAGCCTGCCCTTGCCGCAGAAAGTGGCTGCCGGTTTCCAGGTCGCTGCGACTGACCCGAACACGGCCCAGATGCTTGGCCTGCTTGCACACGTGAATCCGGGCCTGACGCTGTGCGCCGGCCAGGCGTTTTCGGAGCAAATCACAGTCGTCACCACCTATGAGGTCCGCGAGGTCAACCTCGCCACCGGCGTGGCGGGCGACGTGCTGGGGCGTGTTAGCATCATCCCAGGGGTGCCGGTCATCCTGCCGGCGCCTGGCTATCCATTCCAGGTCGTCACTAATGATCCCAGCGACGATCTGCGCATCCGGTTGCGCTGGGGGACGCCTCCCGAGTTGCGCCGGCTCGCGCTGCTGGGATTTGGATTCAACGTGTGGCGCCTCCCCGCTACCAACGCCATCGCGGCAGGCTACAACACCAACCCGCCCACACTCAGCCAGCTCTTCAGCGATTCCCTTGTCGTTCAGGCCAACCAGGCGCCAGTGATGGCCAGGCAGGACTATTCCACCGGCCACGGCGCCGGCGCGGCGGATGACCCGGCGGACCCGACCACCTATTTCCTCTCGGACGACAACGGGCGCTCTCACCACCTGCCGCCGTTCAACGACGGCGCGCAGTTCTATTATTTCATCACCGCGCGCGACGTGCTGGGGCGCGACGGGCTTGTCTCCTCGGGCGGGTTGGCCCAGGCCTGCCGCCGGTTGCGGCCTCAGCCGCCGACGAGCCTGAAGGTTCAAAACGCGTTGCACGTGCTGACCTTGGGCCTCACCAAGACCAACCAGCAAAGCCTCCTGCTGACCTGGCAGCAAAACACGAACAGCACCGACCAGGTAAGCGAATACTGGGTTTACCGCTGGCCCAATCCCGCGATGGCGCTGACCAACGATGCGGCGCCGCTGAGCAACCGGGTCGG
>JADGNS010000242.1 GCA_017883355.1 Candidatus Solibacter sp. | reverse complement strand
GCGAGGATCATGAGATTCAGTGTAAACCATTGCGGCCCCAATCCGAGCCGCCACCGTAAGTACCACCGAGTCGGATTCGTGCCGAAATTGGCCGAATGCTTCCTCTCCGATCTCTGCTTTCTCCGCGTGCCCCGCACCGATGGAGCCGGTCCATCGCACTCCATTGACCTTGTTTTTAGTGTTCTCTGCGCTTCCTCTGCGCTCTCTGCGTCTCTGCGTTGAAGGGGAAACCTTGTTGGTTCCGGCTCTGCCCCGCTTACGGAGCGGTTGCGGCCCGCTTCACTTGACGCTAGTCTGTCTGCTGATGACCGAACTCGCAACCAACCATCCGCACCCCGGCGCCAGCCGGAGAACTTTCGTGCAACTGGTGGCAGGGGGAATCTCTCTCGCCGCCGCCTCCCGAGCTTACGC
Organism: Candidatus Solibacter sp.; assembly: GCA_017883355.1. Taxonomy (GTDB): domain Bacteria; phylum Acidobacteriota; class Terriglobia; order Bryobacterales; family Bryobacteraceae; genus Solibacter. Next base: position 6,658 of record JADGNS010000242.1, on the reverse strand, counting down.
CGCGACGCCTCCCAGCGATAAGATCCAGGTCGGCTTCATCGGCCTGGGCGGCCAGGGGACATCGCGGCTCAATGAGTTCATGAAGCATCCCGACGTCACCGCCGCGGCGGTGTGCGATCTCGACCAGAAGCACCTGGATTCCGCCGCTGCCGCCGTCGAGAAGGCGCAAGGACACAAGCCCGCCCAGTTCCACGACTTCCGCAAGCTGCTGGAGCGCAAAGATCTCGACGCCGTCATGGTGGCCACGCCGGACCACTGGCACGCTCTCCCGGCCATCCATGCCTGCCAGGCGGGCAAGGACGTGTTCGTGGAGAAACCGCTGGCCTACTCCATCGGCGAAGGCCGCGCCATGGTCGCCGCCGCGCTGAAGCACAAGCGCATCACTCAAATGGGGAACCACATCCACAACGATCTCCCCACCTACCGGCGCGTCGTGGAGGTGATCCGCTCCGGCGCCCTTGGCCAAATCCATCACGTCGATTGTTCCCTGGCCACCGGAGACAAGCCTCTCGGTAAGCCGCCCGACGCCGCGCCGCCGCCCGAGCTCGATTACGAGTTCTGGCTCGGACCCGCGCCGAAACGCCCCTACAATCCCCTCCGCTCGCATTTCACCTACCGCTATTTCTGGGATTACTCCGGCGGCTATTTGATCGACTTCTGGTGCCACTACACCGACGTCGTCCAGTGGGCGCTGGACCTGAAGGCGCCCAAGAGCGTCTCGGCCGCCGGCGGGCGCTGGGGCGTGGATGACGCGGGCGAAACTCCCGACACGATGGAGGTGGTCGCCGAATTCCCGAACCTCATCCTGACCTGGACTCTGCATCCGCAGGGGCGCCCGGGCTTCGACTCCATGGGCAGCAGCGTCGTCTTTGAGGGTTCCGCCGCCACCCTGGTGACCAACTACAACCGCTACGAAGTGTATGTGAAGGGCAAGAAGGAGGAGGCATTCCGGCCCCCGGCGCCAACCATTCCGGATTCGCCCGGCCACATCCGCGAGTTCCTGGATTCCATCAAGTCGCGGCAGCGCACCACCTGCGATATCGAGTACGGCCACCGCCTGACCAAGGGCGGACTACTGGCCAACATCGCCTATCGTACGGGAGAGCGCCTCTATTGGGACGACGCGCACGAGCGCTTTACCGGCAACACGCGCGCCAACCAGTTCGTGACCCGCCGCTACCGCAAACCCTGGAAGCTGGCCTGACCGCCCCCTCGCGGCAGCACGCCCGTGTGAAACCTGAGACAATACCGTACGGTTCGCCGGAGTTCGAGGACTCCCCATGATGCACAAGCTTTCCGTTCTACTCACGCTGGCTGTCGCCACTTTAGCCGCCGCCGACTTTCCGCAGGCCGAAATCTCCAATGGCTCCATCCGCGCCAAACTCTACCTGCCCGACGCGCAGCAGGGCTACTACCGCGCCACCCGCTTCGATTGGTCGGGCCAGATCGCCAGCCTCGAATTCCAGGGCCACAACTACTTCGGCCAGTGGTTCGACCGCTACGACCCTAAGCTCCACGACTCCATCCTGGGCCCGGTGGAGGAGTTTCTCACCAACGGCCTGGGCCTGGGCTACAACGACGTGAAGACCGGCGAGAGCTTCGTCAAGATCGGCGTCGGCGCCATCCGCAAGCCGGAAGAACGAGCCTTTCGCCAGTTCAATACCTACGAGATCACCGACTCCGGCAAGTGGACCGTCGATAAGTTCCCCGACCGCGTCGAATTCACCCAGGAATTGCGCGACACGGCGGGCTACGCCTACCTTTATAAGAAGACCGTCCGCCTGACCGCGGGCAAACCGCAACTGGTGCTGGAGCACAGCCTCAAGAACACCGGCGCCAAGGTCATCGAAACCAGCGTTTACGAACACAATTTCTACATGATCGACGGCAAGCCCGCCGGACCCGATTTCACCGTCAAGTTCCCCTTCGAAGTGCGCGCCGCGGCCGACCTCAAAGGGCTCGCCGAGGCCCGCGGCACTCAGTTCACATACCTCAAGGAGCTGCCCAAGGGTCCCTCGGTATACACCGCGCTGGAAGGCTTCGGCAATACGCCGAAGGATTACGATATCCGCGTGGAGAATGCCGCGGCGCACGCCGGCGTCCGCCAGACTTCCGACCGCCCGTTGGCGAAGCTGGTATTCTGGTCCATCCGCACCACCGTCTGTCCCGAAGCCTATATCGATATGCGCATCGAGCCCGGCAAGGAATTCACCTGGCGCATCGCCTACGACTTTTATACTCTTCCCGAATCGGGGGCCAAGTAACTATGAAACTGATATCGAAGTTATTGCTTTCCGCGGCGGCACTCGCCTGCCTGCTGCCCAGCGGGTTCGCGCAACCAGCCAAGACCGCCAAAGGCGAGTACATCGCTTATGTCGGCACTTACACGCGACCCAATAAGAGCAAGGGAATTTACGCCTGGCGCTTCCAACCGTCCAGCGGGAAACTCACCGCCATCGGCTTGGTGGGCGAGACCACGAGCCCTTCGTTTTTAGCCATCCACCCGAACCACAAGTTCCTCTACGCGGTCAACGAAATCTCCAATTATCAGGGCACCCGGGCGGGCAGCGTCAGCTCGTTTGCCATGGACACCAAGACCGGTCAGTTGAAGTTGCTGAACACCGTCACTTCGCGCGGCGGCGGTCCCTGTCATCTCGCCCTCGACCCCTCCGGCAAATGGCTCTTCGTCGCCAACTATAACTCCGGCAGCGTCGCCGAATATCCCGTGCACGACGATGGCTCGCTCGGCGAAGCCTCGGCCTTCGTGCAACACGCGGGCTCCAGCGTGAATCGCCAGCGCCAGGCGGGCCCGCACGCGCACGAGACCGTGCTCTCCCCGGACGGCAAATCGGTCTTTGTCCCCGACCTCGGGCTCGATCAGATTCTCTCCTACAAAGTCGGCGGTCTCACGCCGAACGACCCGCCGTACATCAAGATCGCTCAGGGCGCCGGCCCGCGTCACCTCGCATTCACGCCGAACGGCCGCTACGCGTATGTCATGACAGAGATGACCGCCAGCGTGGTCGCCTTCCGCTATGACGGCGGTAAGTTCGAAGAGTTACAGACCGCTCCCACCGCCGATCTCGCGCCGGACATCAGCGGCGCCGAGATCGCCGTCCATCCCAACGGTAAGTTCGTCTACAGTTCGACCCGCGGGGCGAACACCATCGGCGTCTTCGCCATCAACGCCGACAAGGGAACTCTGACGCCCGTGGAGCGCACTCCCTCGGGCGGCAAGACGCCGCGCAACTTCACCATCGACCCCACGGGCGCCTATCTGTTCGCCGCCCACCAGGATTCCGATAACGTGGTGGTCTTCCGTATCGACCCCAGGACCGGCAAACTCACTCCCACCGGCGATATCCTGGAAGCCTTCGCCGCTGTCTGCGTCGCCTTCGTCCCGGCGCAGTAAGTTAACAGATCCAAGGTGGGGCGGGCCGTTGTCTTCGCGGTATCCAACTCCCACTAACCTTGGTCAGCCTTAAAATCCCCGTCCGCGCCTGCTACATTGGGGCGCCATGCGAAACCTGCCCGACCGCCGCGTGCTCATCCGCTGGATGTTCGACGCCCTTGGCTTCCTCCTCATCTTCGCCCACGATTTCGTGGTCCACACCCTCCTGTGCGCCGATTTATGGGGCGCGTTCCTCTTCGGGCAGAACTCGGCCGGCTCTTCCTTCGTCATGGCCGCCGCGTACTTCTACCTTCTGCCCACGTCGCTCCTCTGCTGGATCACCGCCTCCGGCCTGAAGCGCAACAAACGGTGGGCACGCCCCGTCGGCATCTTTACTTCCGTCCTGCTCCTCTGTGGATTCCCCGGCCTCATGATCCCCGGCCTCATCGGACTCCACTATTTGACCGCTAAATCGTCGCGCCCCGAACCGCCCGCTGCCATCCCAACCAAGCCCACCACCGACTTCTGGAACGCCAAACGCAAGTCGAAGGCGCAGCCGGTCGTCTTCACCTTCTTGTGGTTCGCCGCCTTCGCGCTACAGGCGTGGTTTGCGGTTTACGCGCACCGCCACGGCATGCCCGCCTGGAATCCAGGTTGGAAATGGTGGCTCTGGTTTTCCGTGTTTGTTCTCGTGCATACCTCGCTGCATGAATCCGGCCACTCCATCGTCGCCTGGGCCGCCGGCTTCAAGCTCCAGATCGTCTCCATTGGACCATTTGCCTTCTGGCGGGGCCATTCCCGCTTCCAGTTCCGCTTCGACCCGGGACGCCTCTTCGAGAGCGGGGGATATATGGGCGCCATCCCGGTCTCCGATCGCAATCTGCGCGCCAACGAAATCGCCGTGCTCGCCGCCGGCCCCGCCACCAATGCACTCACCTGCCTCGTCCTTCTCGCCGTCTTCTTTTCCCTGCCCGGAACCGCGTGGCAGGACTGGTGGTGGGTCGCTGCCTTCAACGCCGTGATCGCCGGCATCCTGGCCGTGGGCAACCTGATTCCGCTGGGCTACTGCGATGGCTCTATGCTCCTCCATCTCATCCTGTGGACCCCCGCCGGCCGCCTGCTGCTCGACCGGAAACGCGTCATGCAGATGGACCTGCAGGCCGATGACTGCCACGGGCTGGCGGCCTTTGACAAAGAAATCGAATTGAAAGAAGCCATGCTCCACCGCTCGCTCGCCTTCGGCCAGGACAACACGGTCATGATCGCCGTCTGTCGCCAGGCCCTGGGTTCCGCCTGCGCGCTGGTCGACGATTGGCCCGCCGCCGAGTTTCACTACCGGAAATGCTTCGAATTCGAAGGCGAGTTTGCCGGCAACCCCGCCCTGGTGGGCAACGTCTGCGCCGGCCTTCTCCGCGCCGCGGTCCACCGCCATCACGTCGCCGCGGTAGGCCCTGCCTTCACCTCTGCGGTGGAGATACTTGAAAAGCGGAAAATCGACGGCGGCGACGTTACCGGGCCCACGGTCACCTTGACCATGCTCGCCCAGGCGCACCAGCACAACGGCAATTTCGCTTTCGCCCTCGGCGAAATCGAACAAGCCCTCAAATCGCTTCCCAGCGGATCCAATTTCCTCACCGTGCGCGCCCACTTGCTGCGCTCCAAGGCCGTCTGCCAGCTCCATCTGGAGGAAATCGAGGGTGGCCTCGACACCGCCAGATCCGCCGCCGCGCTCTTCCGCTCCTCCGTGATTCCCTCCGCCCGCCGCAACCTTGCCTGGGAGGATATCGCCGATCTCGGCGACGAGCTCTCGCCCACCGTTCAATCCGAACTCCCCATCGAACTGCTGCGCGAAGGCATCGCCCATCTCGAATCGGGCGGCGCCGCGACCGTGGCCGCGCTATACCGCATCAAGCTGGCCGCCATCCTTCGCCAGACCGGCCGCCCGGAGGAAGCCCGCGCGGCCCTGCCCGCGGAACCACCGCTCTTCCCCGCCGTGCGCCGCGCTTTCCTCGCCGAGCGCGCTGAACTCCACCTGATCTCGGGCCGCTCCGATCTCGCCGTGGCCGATTGCCGCGAACTGGTCGCCCTCTGGCGCGCCCACCCCTGCGCTCCCGCCCCCGAGATCGCCTGCGCCGAAGCGCTCCTCGCCAAAGCCTGTCTGGCCACGGGCGAACTCGCCGAAGCCGAGACCCTCGCCCGGCAGGCCGCCGACCTGCTCGGCGCGTGGCAGCACCCCGATGCCGCAAGCTGCCTCATCACCCTCGCCCTGGCCCAATCGCAATCCACCGGCGACAGCGGTACCGCTTCGCTTGACGAGGCGTTCCGCCTGATTGAAACGGCCGCGCTGCTCACTCCAGTCGAGAAAGCGCGCCTCAAAGAGGCCGAGACGGCCCGCATCGAGCAAGCTTCCGCCGCCGTTCCCGTACTGGTGTGAAGAAGTGGGGCAGGCAATCTTGCCTGCAGCCGCCTTTCAGGCGGCTCTGCGCCGGCTGAAAGCTCCGGGGGGCCGGCCCTACTCTACTTTGTGAAGATCGTGGCGTCCACGTTCATGCCGGGCCGCAGCACCAGCCCGTTCGTCTGATCGATCAGGATCTTCACCGGAATGCGCTGCACAACCTTGACGAAGTTACCCGTGGCGTTCTCCGGAGGCAGCAGACTCAGGCGGCTGCCGGTGGCGCCGGCGATGGAATCCACGTGGCCGGTGACGGAGAGTGAGTACATGTCCACCCTGATTTCGGCGCGCTGCCCGGGACGCACCGCGGCCAATTGCGTCTCCTTGAAGTTGGCCGTGACCCACACGTCGTGCAATGGAATGATGGTCATGAGACCCTGGCCGGGCTGCACGATCTGTCCCGGCTCCACCGACTTGCGGGTGATCACGCCGTCCACCGGGGCCACCAGCGTGGTGTAGCTGAGTTGCAGTTCGGCGGCCGCGAGGTTGGCGCGCGCGGCCTCGACACCGGCGGCGGCGGTACCGCTCTCGGCGCGCCGCACATCCACCTGCTTGCGATTGGCCAGCGACGCCTCCACCTGGGCCTGTGCCATACCGACACGCGATTGCGCCGCCGCCGCCGCCGCCTTGCGAATGCCCGCGTTCTGTTGCACCGAAGCCACCTGCTCCTGGGCCGCGCGCATTTCGCTCTCGGCCACGCGCGCGGATGCCTGGTAGGCGTCGTATTGCAGGCGTGAGATCTCGGCCTTGTCGAGCAGCGGTTTCATGCGTGCGAGGTCGGCCTGCGCGCGCTCATTACTGGCCTGCTTGGTCCG
>JADGNS010000004.1 GCA_017883355.1 Candidatus Solibacter sp. | reverse complement strand
CAAAACTACCCCACCCAGGTGCGCCTCTACTTTAAGGACTTCCCCATCGAAAGCCTCCACCCGTGGGCCAAGCCCGCCGCCATGGCCGGCCGCTGCGTCTTCCAGCAGAACCCCGACGCCTTCTGGGAATTTCACGACTGGGACTTCGCCCACCAGGACGCCATCACGCCGGCGAACCTCCGGGACCAGGTGCTGGGATGGGCCAAGGACGCCAAGGGCGTGGATGCCATCAAGCTCGGCGCCTGCATGGCCAACAAGGCCACCCAGGCGGAAGTAGAGAAGGAAATGGAGGAAGGGCGCGCGCTCGACGTCTCCGGCACGCCCACCCTGTTCATCAACGGCCGCCGCATCCCCCAGACCATCGAGTGGGCGAACCTCAAGACCATCATCGACACCGAAATCGAATACCAGAAGACTGCCAAGAACGCCGGCGACGATTGCGGCTGCGAAGTCAAACTCGATATCCCCGGCCTGCCCCAAACCAAGGCGCCCGGGGTGAACTCTGCGCCGCCCGCCCCTAAGAAAAAGTAAGCCGAAAAGCAGACCACAATGAAAATCCGTACCCGGCCGCTCCTTGCGGGCCTCATCCTCGCCGTCGTCGCCTTTGCCGCGACCGCCACCATCGATCCCACTCTCTATCTCAACGACATCAAGTTCCTCGCCTCGCCGGAACTGCGCGGGCGTGGCACCGGCAGTCCGGAGTTGGAGAAGGCGGCCGCGTTCCTGGAGCGCAACTACCGCCAGTTGGGCATCAAGCCGGCCGGCAAGAAGTACCTGCAGGATTTCCCGGTGACTACCGACGCTGCCCTCGGCAAAGCCAACCGTTTCCAGTTCACCGAAAACGGCACGGCCACCACGCTGCACTTCCCCGACGAGTTCGTCCCCTTCAACTTTTCGCAAACCGGACCCATGACCGGCGCCGTGGTCTTCGCCGGCTACGGCATCACCGCGCCCGAGTACAGCTACGACGACTACGCCGGTCTCGACGTCAAGGGCAAGATCGTACTGGTGTTGCGCCACGAGCCGCAGGAATCCGATGCCAAGAGCATCTTCGAAGGCAAGACCCTTACGCAGCACGCGCAGTTTGCCGCCAAGGCCACCAATGCCAAACTGCACGGCGCCGCCGGCGTCATCCTGATCGCCGACCGATCCAACCATCCGGGCGAGACCGAACAACTGGAGAAATTCGGCGTCACCGTGGGCCCCACCAACTCCCGCATTCCGTATCTTCAGGTCAAGGAGGCCCGCGTCGAAAAGTGGTTCGCCGACGCCGGCAAGAGCCTGGAAAAAATCCAGGGCGATATCGATAAGGACCTCAAGCCCCAATCCTTTGCCTTCCCCGATACCATTCGCGTGGACGCCAATCTCGATATCGAGCGCGCCGTCCGCACGGTCCACAACCTGGCCGCCTACATCCCCGGTCAATCCGACGAGTACGTCATCATCGGCGCCCATTACGATCACCTCGGACTTGGCGGGCAGCACTCGCTCGCGCCCAGCCTCACCGGCACCGTCCACCCCGGAGCCGACGATAACGCCTCTGGCACCGCCGGCGTCATGGAACTGGCCCGCTACTTCGCCAAACAGCCCCGCCAGAAGCGCGGCATCCTGTTCCTCAACTTCGCCGGCGAAGAGCAGGGATTGCTCGGTTCGGCTTACTATGCCGACCACCCGGTGCTGCCCCTGGCCAAAGCCGTCACCATGATCAACCTCGACATGATCGGCCGCATGCGCGACAACAAGCTCTACATCGGCGGCGCCGCCAGCGGCTCCAATCTCAAGCCCATGCTGGAGAAAGTCATCCCCACTTCCGGCCTGAAGGTGGACTACGCCGGCGGCTCCAGCGAAGGCTCGAGCGACCACACGTCGTTTACGTCGCACCAGGTCCCCGCGCTGTTCTTCTTCTCCGGCTTGCACAGCGACTATCACAAGCCCTCTGACACCTGGGATAAGATCGACGCGCCCGCCTCTGTCAAACTGTTGGCCATGGTTGTCGAGGTTGCGCAAGCTCTGCGCGATACCGCGGAACGCCCGGCGTTCGTGAAGTTAGCCGCGCCCACCGCCGGCTCCAGCACCAGTTCCGGCCCTTCTACCGGCTACGGCGCCTACTTCGGCAGCATCCCCGATTTCGGCGAAGGCATCACCGGCGTCAAATTCAGCGACGTCCGGGAGAACTCTCCCGCCGCCAAAGCCGGACTCAAGGCCGGCGACATCATGATCGAATTCGACGGCAAGCCGATTCAGAATCTCTACGATTTCACCTACGCCCTGCGCGGCAAGAAACCCGGCGACGAAGTCAAGGTCAAGGTGACCCGCGACGGCAAGCCGATCGAAACCACCGCCGTCCTCTCCCGCCGCGAGTAGGTGGCATAAGTTGCTCATGACGCCGAGGGGGCGTCTCAAGCGAATGATGAAAATGCTGCTGCCCATCAAGTAAGCGCTCCCTGACGGTCGCGGCTCGGTTACGAAGCGCGCGCCGCCAATCAGAGCCGCGACCGTCAGGGAGCGCTTGCCGGGCAAGCACGTATTTTCGAGGAAGGCTCTGCCTTGTGCAGGCGGGCAGAGCCCACCCGGGCCCGAGCAGGCTGGGCCGGGCCCTTTCTTACGCAGGAATGCGATCGATGCGATTCAACCGGGGAAGCGCTTCTATGGATTTCCCTGCTTTCTTCTGGGCAACTCGGAGTTCGTAGAGGCTTTGCAGGTTAAGCCAGAACTCCGGGCTGGTGTCGAAAAAGTGGGCCAGGCGCAGGGCAGTGTCTCCAGTGATGGCGCGCTGCCCATTCAAAATGCCGGTGATACGGTTGGGCGGTACGCCCAGCTTGCGCGCCAACTCGGTGGCGCTCATGCCGAGTGCTTGCAGCTCTTCGGCCAGGTGTTCACCCGGATGTATCGCCGTCAGTGCCATAGCGTTCTCCTAGTGGTAGTCGACAATCTCTACGTTCGACGGTCCCGGCGCTCCGTCCAGCCACTCAAAACAGATCCGCCACTGCTCGTTGATACGGATGCTGTACTGTCCCTTCCGATCGCGTGACAATGCTTCGAAACGGTTGCCGGGCAAGACGGTCAGGTCCCTTAGCGCCGTAGCCGCTTCCAGCCGGTCGAGCTTCAATCGCGCCGGGCGCTCGATTCCAGAGAATGCTTTGACCCGTTCCCCAACGGCGAACTCTCTCGTGCGCTTGTCTCGATAGCTGACGATCAAACGGTAGTATATTCCCTGTTATGCGTTACGTCAAGCATAACGAAGTCCGCGAGGTCCGTGACAGCCAGGCCGCCCGCGTCCGAGATTCGCTCGGATGGCAAGCTAAAGCATGCCCCACCTTTGCACAAGGCGGAGCCTTATGCCACTCCGCCCTACGCCCGCTCCGCTCTATCCGCCAGCATCTCGCGCAGCACGCGGATCAACTCCGCGGGGAAGAAGGGCTTCTTCAGAAACCGCACCCGCCCCTGCCCCTTCCTCACCGCCGGAGCCTCGTCCACTGCGCCCGAAATCAGCAGCACCCTGACGAGCGGGTGTAGCTTCAACACCCGCTCGGCCAGCTTATTCCCGTCCATCTCCGGCATCGATACGTCGGAAATCAGCACGTCCACCGTCTCCTCCCCGCAGATCCGCAGCGCATCGGATGGCCGCGGCGCCGCCAGTACCCTCACGTCTTCGGGACCCAGCATGGCCTGCATCAACCTCAGCATCTGAGGATCGTCGTCCACCATCAGCACGGTTCGTGTCGGTTCGGACATGGAATTCTGATTCTATACCCGGCCGTACTCTCCAGCACTCCGCTATTCAACGATCTTTGCGACAATTTCAACGGAGACCGCTCATGCCTTGCCTGCTCGTACTTCTCATTCTCGCCTTCCCCCGGCTCGTGCTCGTGGTGATGTTCTTCACGTCCACCTACTTGCAGCGCGCCTACCACGATCTCATCATCCCCATCCTCGGCTTCTTCTTCCTGCCGCTGACCACGCTGGCCTATGCCTGGATGATGAACACCCACCGTCCGCTGGAGGGCATCAACCTGATTTACCTTCTGGTGGCCGTAATCGTAGACCTCGGCGGGCTGGGCGGTGGAGAATCGCATCGCCGCCGTCGCCTGTAATCGCTTACCATACGGATGATGAGCTACAATCGCTGGTCCACGTTCGCCCTCATGGGGGCACTGACACTCGCCTGCTTCACGCAGGCATGCGCGACAAAGGAAACATCCGACGTGAAAAACGACGTGAAAAAACAAGCTTACGGCAAAATGCCCGATGGCGCCGAGGTGGACCTTTACACGCTCACCAACGCCAACGGCATGCAGGCAGGGATCATTACTTACGGCGGCACCGTAGCCTCACTCACCGCCCCGGACCGCAGCGGCAAGTACGCTGATGTCGTCCTCGGGATGGACGATGTGGCCGGCTATATGAAGGCGACCGCCTTCTTCGGCGCGCTCATCGGCCGCTACGGCAACCGCATCGGCCACGCGCAGTTCTCTCTCGACGGCAATATCTACAAGCTGCCGGCCAACGATAACGGCAACATGCTCCACGGCGGACCGGCGGGCTTCGACAAGAAACTGTGGAGCGCCGTGCCCGGCAACAGCGCCGACGGGCAGACGCTTGAGCTCACCTACGTGAGCAAGGATGGCGAGGCCGGTTTCCCCGGCACGCTCACTTCCAAGGTGATCTATACGCTCACCTCCAAGAACGAGCTCAAGATCGATTACACCGCCACCACCGATAAACCGACCGTCCTCAACCTCACCAACCATTCGTACTTCAACCTGGCCGGCCAGGGCGAAGGCGACGTCCTGGGCCACGAAGTCATGATCAACGCCGACCGCTACACCCCGGTCGATGCCGGCCTCATCCCCACCGGCGAACTGCGCCCCGTCACCGGCACCCCGTTCGATTTCACCAAGCCCACCGCCATCGGCGCGCGCATCGAGGCCAACGATGAACAGCTCAAGTTCGGCAAAGGCTACGACCACAACTGGGTCCTCAACAAGCCCGCCGAGGGCCTGACCAAGGCCGCCGAGGTCACCGAGTCCAAGACCGGGCGCGTCATGGAAGTCTGGACCACCGAACCCGCCCTGCAGTTCTACACCGGCAACTTCCTTGATGGCACGCTCAAGGGCAAAGGCAAAACCTACATCCGCCGCGGCGCCTTCTGCATGGAGACCCAGCACTACCCCGATTCGCCCAACAAACCGGCCTTCCCCAGCACCGAACTGAAGCCCGGCGCAACCTATCACACCACTACCGTCTACCGCTTCTCTGCAAAGTAGCCAACCAATTCGCGCGGACTCCCTCGGGGAGTCCGCCCCCGGACGCACACCCGCACTTCTCCGCTCTCTCCGCGCCTCCGCGTCAAGAAGTGTCCCTCAAACTCGACTTCGGCAGAATGTTGGGCCAGCGCCAGAGGTTCGCCAGAAACTGGGACGAGTGCTGCGCCCGGAGTCCTCGCCCGCACGCGCTCGGCACTGGCGCGCCTCGCCCTGGAACTGGGCGTGTAGGCCGGAATTGTGGTGGCCCCGGATGTCGGCGTGCCCCCGGCCGCGTTATGATGAAGGCGAGATGGGCCCGTGTTCCCAGCCGACCGGCAAGAGCCAGCCACAGGATCACTTGGACCTCTGCGACCCGTGGCGAACACGCATGCGGAGGACCGCGGAGCGGTTGCGCCTCCTGGATGAAGGGCGCTTCCAGCGCCAGATCGCCAGAATCGACGAATGCCTGCGCATCGATGCGGCATGGAATCTGGAAGCCGCGCTGCGAAGTTGCGACCGCTGGTACGGCCAAACCCGGGCTTTCTGACGGCACCCTCCCGCCCCTAGCCGTGCGCCACATAAACGAAGCGCAGGATGAAGAGCGCGGTCAGCAGGTAGACGAACCAGTTCACTTCGCGAAACTTGCCGCGCAGGATCTTCAGTAAGCTGTACGCCGTGAAGCCGAAGGCCAGGCCGTTGGCGATGCTGAAGGTCAGCGGGATCGTCATCATCGTAAGGAAGGCCGGGATGGCCACTTCGGGATCGCTCCAGGCGATTTCCCCTACCACCGACACCATCATGCTGCCCACGATGATCAGCGCCGGAGCGGTGGCCGCGGCCGGAATGGCGCCCACCACCGGCGCCAGGAAGAGCGCCAGCACGAAGAGCATTCCCGTGACAATGGCGGTGACGCCCGTACGTCCGCCGGCCGCAACGCCCGCCGCGCTTTCGATGTAGCTGACCACCGTCGAGGTACCCGAGCACGCGCCCACGATGGTGGCGAGCGCGTCGGAGAACAGGATGCGGTTGATGCGCGGAATTTGCCCCACCTTGTCGAATAGGTTCGCCTTTTTGCCCACCGCCACCAGCGTGCCGATGTTGTCGAACAGATCGATAAAGAGGAAGACGAAGACGATCTCCAGGAACCCGATGCGCAGGGCGGCCGCGATATCGAGCTTGCCCGCGGTGGCGGCCAGGTCGCCCAGGCTGTAGGCTTGCGGCGTCCATTTGGCGACCCCGGTGAGCAGGCCGGCGGCTGTAGTGGCGAGGATCCCGATCAGCATGGCGGCGCGCACCCGCCAGGCCAGCAGGGCGGCGATCAGCAGGAGTCCGAAAAGCGCCAGCGCGGTGCTCTTGTCGGTCAGGTTGCCCAGCGTGACGGTGGTGGCGGCATTGGGCACGATGATGCCCGAATTGCGGAAGCCGATAAAGGCGATGAAGAGGCCCACCCCGGCCGCCACGGCGGCGTAGAGTTCGTGAGGGATGGCCGACAGAATCAACTGGCGCACGCCCAGCAGCGTGAGCACCAGAAACGCCACCCCGGAGAGAAAGACCGCGCCGAGCGCGGCTTGCCACGGCACTCCCATGCCCTTCACCACGGCGTAGGTGAAGTAGGCGTTGAGGCCCATGCCGGGAGCCAGCGCGATCGGGTAGCGGGCGATTCCGCCCATCAGGAAGCTGCCCGCCGCGGCGGAAATGCAAGTGGCGGCGGTCACCGCGGCCAGCGGCATGCCCGTCTCGTGGAGGATCGCGGGGTTGACGAAGACGATGTACGCCATCGTCATGAAGGTAGTGAAGCCGGCCAGCACTTCGGTCTTCCAATCGGCGCCAAGCGCCTGGAATTCGAAGTATCGCTCCAGCCTGAGACGCAGCGGCATCACGCCATGTTAACAACAGTAGGACAGACGATCGGTTTGCGTCGTCTGTCAAGGGTTGACAGGCCACAAACGGCGATGGCCTGTCCCACTAATCGCCCGACGTGGCCAGTTCGGGGACGGCCGGAACGGCGACCTCCACCACTTCCGGCGCCATCCAGTTGCGCCGCTCGATGATGGTCGGAGGTTCGTAGGTCTTGCCTGCGGCCAGACGGCGCTCTTCGCGGCCCGCCGTCCAATAGAGGTAGGGACCGAGCACCCCGGTAATCACGCGGCTGAGCAAACCGAACTCGCGGCCGATTTCCTGGCGCACCGCGCGCACCTGCTCCGCAACCACCGGATTGGTGCGGCGGAGGTGATGCTCCATGGACCAGAGCGCCGAAGCGTAGCCGCTGCCCAACGCGCGGGCCTCGCGGGCGAAGCGCTCGCGGACGCGCGAATCGGCGTCGTTCTTGTACCGCCGATAGCCGTCCAGTGTAGTGCGGCAGATGCGGTAGATGCTCGGACCGTTGCGCTCGTAATCGCGCCGGAAGGCGAAATCCAGCCAGTGCTTGGATTCTTTCGCGGAGATGGCCGCGTGGGCGAAGTTGAACTCGTGCTGGCCGTGGATATCGGCCAGGTTGACTCCGGGCAGCATGCGGCCCTGCTCCTTCATTTCGAAGAAGAGCGGAGTTCCGGGCACCGGGGTGTACAGCATGAACTGGTGGAAATCCGTGTCGTGCGCGATGGCGTGCTCGATCTCCCCTTCGATGTTCTCCGGCGTGTGGTGTTCCAGGCCGACAATCGTCGAGCCCAACAGCTTGATGCCGTGCTTGCGGAGTTCCTTGGTCAGCGTGATGGTGTCCGCGCCCTTCAGTTTGGTGTAGGCGGAGTGCGGCGATTCCAGACCCATCCAGATCCAGGAGACCCCCAGTTCCACCAGTTCGCGAATGGAATACTGGCTGATGGCGTTGGCCGAGGAAAACACGTACAGCGACCACGCCTTGTGCCCGGCCTTCATGAATTCCAGCAGTTCCATGGCGCGGCGTTTGTGCAGCAGGAAGTTCTCGTCCATCATGAAGAACGATTTCACTTGCAGCTTGCCTTCCATCTCGCACATCACGTCGTACAATTCCTTGCCGGAATCGTAGAAATTCAGGTAGCGGCCCTTGCCGCCGAAGAAGGCGGACGTGGTGCAGAAGTTGCATCCCATGGGACAGCCCACCGAGGGAATGATGGTGGCCGCGGTGGTGCCTTTAGTAACGGGCAGGGTGATCCCGAGGCCGCGCGCCCCGAAGCCGGAGATGATCTCCGGATGGCGGATCGGCGCCGATTCATCCTCGCCGAGAAATCGGCGCATCCAGGAGATGCCGTCGCCGCGCACGATGTGGTCGGCATCCACCAGCTCCTCGATTTCCGGGATGGCGGCCACGTGCCCGCCCACCACGATGGTCGACCCTGGCGACAGTTCGCGGACCATGCGGCACATCTCTTGCACCTTGCCGATGTTGACGATGATCGAGGAGATGCCCACGATGTCGTACCGGTTGGTCCGCAGCTCCTCCGCAAAGGCTTCGCGGGTGGGGAAATCCAGTACCGTGGTGGGCGCCGAGATGTTCTTCTGGATCATCAGGATGCCCCACGAGCGGTGGAACATGCGCAGGGAGAACGGCCCCTGCTCGCGCGTCACCTGGTTGTGGTACAACTCCATCGGATTGATCTTGCGGCTGCCGAATTCATCGTCCTGGGCGTAGGGGCCAAAGACGGAACTGAACAGAACACGTGCGCGAATGCCTTTGGGATGGGTGGCCATTGTAGAAAATGCGTTCCTAAAACCCGAATATAGCACCGGGTATCGGCCATCCCGGCCCTGCGACAAAAACATTACATTAACCTGCCACAATAACAGTGAATCCTATGACTGAACGGCTCTATTACACCGATTCCTACCTGCGCGAGTTCGAGGCCCGCGTGGTGGAGCGCTCTGCCGACGGGCGCACTGTATACCTGGACCGTACCCTGTTCTATCCGGCGTCGGGCGGACAGCCGTCCGACGTGGGGTCGATCGCCGGCGTGGCGGTGGTCGAAGTGGTGGATGAGGAGGAGCGCATCGCGCACCGCCTGGCGGCGCCGCTAGGGACGGCGGCCGAAGTGGCGGGCCAAATCGATTGGACGCGGCGCTTCGACCACATGCAGCAGCACTCCGGGCAGCATCTGCTCTCCGCCGTGTTCGAGGAACTTTTCGGACTGCACACCGTGAGTTTTCACCTGGGCGCGGAGAGCGCCACCATCGATCTGGAAGGCGGACCGGTGGAGGCGCGCACGGTGACCGAGGCCGAACGGCGCGCCAACCAGGTGGTCTCGGAGAATCGCGCCATGGACGTGCGCTTTGAAGACGCCGGCGCGGCGCAGGGTCTGCGCAAGGCGTCGGAACGCGAGGGCGCGCTGCGCATCGTGTCCATCGACGGGCTGGACCGCAGCGCGTGCGGCGGCACGCACGTGCGCACCACGGGCGAAATCGGGCCGATCCTGCTGCGCAAGACGGAGAAGATCCGCCAATCGGTCCGCGTGGAGTTCGTGTGCGGCGGCCGCGCCGTGCGCCGCGCGCGGGCGGATTTCGAGGCGCTCACCAGAATCGCGCAGCTCTTTTCCGCTCCGCTGGACGAGGTAGCGCCGATGGTGGCCGTGCAACTGGAAGCGGCGAAGGCGGGCGAGAAGGCGCGGCGCAAACTGGAACTCGACCTGGCCGCGTATCAGGGCAAGGAACTCTACACGACCACCGAACCTGGGCCGGACGGCATGCGCCGCGCCACGCAGCGGCTGGACCGCGGCAACCTGGAAGACTTGCGCGCCGTGGCGCAGAACTTCACCGCGCAGACGAAGAGCATATTCGTCGCGACGCTAAAGGACCCGCCGTCGGTGCTGCTGGCCGCGTCGGCGGATTCCGGAGTGGACGCCGGCAAACTGCTGAAGGCGGCGCTCACCGAGGCGGGCGGCCGCGGCGGCGGCAATGCGCGCATCGCCCAGGGCTCTGTGCCGGAAGCGGCTTTGCTCGACGCACTGGTAGCCAAGCTCGCTGGGTGAGTGTTCCGCAAACGCGGCGCACATCAGACCTGAAAATCTGAAATAATAAAATACTTGCGGGGCTCCGAGCGGCCCCAGCGGCTGCCCAACTCGACTCATGCGACGATTCTTCCGGGTTGTCCCTTTTCTGTGCTTCGCGGCCTTCGCCCAATCCGCGCTGGAGACGCCGCGGATTCCGCGCGTCACGCGCGCACCCAAGCTGGCCGACTTCGTCAACGGCGTGCCGCGCGAAGCCGAACTCGCCATCGCGGATTTCCGCCAGATGGATCCTACCAACGGCGCGCCGGTGAGCCAGCCCACCACCGCCTACCTCTCCTTCGACGCGCGCAACCTCTATGTGGGCTGGATCTGTAAGGACGAACCGGCCAAGGTGCGCGCCCGCATCGCCAGGCGGAAAGACATCGAATCCGACGACCGCGTGACCATCAATATCGATACCTTCCACGACCACAAACACGCCTACTGGTTCGACGTCAATCCCTACGCGATTCAGTTCGACGGCATCACTACCGACGGGCAAGGCGACGACCTGAGCTTCGAAACCCTCTGGTACACCGAGGCCCAGTTCACCGAGGACGGGTACGTGGTGCTGGAGACCATACCGTTCCGCAGCCTGCGTTTTCCCAGCGCCCCGAAACAGGTCTGGGGCGTCATGCTGGGTCGCTTCATCTACCGCAACAACGAGTTCTCCATGTGGCCCTTTGTCTCGCGCAGCCGCTTTCCCCAGTTCGTCGGCCAGTTTGCCGACATGGAGATTGCCGGGGACATCTCCCCGGGCCGCAACCTGCAGTTCATTCCCTACGGCTTGTTCTCCAACAGTCATTATCTGGACCGCGCCACCGGGTTCAAGACTGGCACGGAGGCCCGCGGCGGACTCGACGCGCGGATGGTGCTGAAAGACGCCTTCACCCTGGATCTGGCGCTGAATCCCGATTTCAGCCAGGTGGAATCCGATGAGCCGCAGGTGACCGTCAACCAGCGCTACGAGGTGTTCTTTCCGGAGAAGCGTCCGTTCTTCATGGAAAAGGCTTCGCTGTTCAACACGCCGGAGCAGTTGTTCTTTTCGCGGCGGATCGTGGACCCGCAGTTTGGGGCGCGGCTAACCGGAACGGTGGGCCGTTGGAGCCTCGGCCTGTTGGCGGCGGACGACCGCGCGCCCGGCAAACTGGTGGCCGGGGACGACTCCATGTACGGCCGCCGCGCCACCGACGGCGTGTTCCGCGTGGAACGGGAATTCGGGCGCCAGTCCCACGTGGGCGCGCTGGTGACCAGCCACAATTTCGGATCGAGCTTCAACCAGGTCGCGTCGCTCGACACGCGCATCGAACTGGGCCGCAACTGGACCTTGTTCGGACAAGGCAGCACCAGCGAGACGCGATTCCGCGGCGGAGCGCGGCTCGCCGGGCCCGGCTATTACAGCTCGATCCGGAAAACCGGGCTGCACTTCCAGTTCGCATCCACGTATACGGACCGCAGTCCGGGCTTCCGCTCCGACCTGGGCTACATTCCGCGAGTCGATATCCGCGAATGGAAGCACGACGTGAGCTACCGCTGGCGCCCCAGGAAAAGCTTCCTGGTGAGCTTCGGCCCGGGCGTGACGGAGTTGGTGAACTGGAACCGGCAGGGCCAGGTGCAGGACTGGTCGGTCCGGCCCAGCTTTAACCTGGAGGTGCGACGGCTGACCACGCTGCAAATTTCGCGCACCGAATCGTTCGAGCTGTTTCAAAAGATGGGTTTCCGAAAGAACACGAGCGCCCTGTCCCTCAGCACGGAATGGTACCGCTGGCTGGCCCTGGCCGCCAATTACAGTTGGGGCAAAGGCGTCAACTACTATCCGGGCAACGGGCTCGCTCCTTTTTCGGCACAGTCCAGGGGTGCGTCGCTGGGGCTGACGTTCCGCCCGCGGCCGCGCCTGCGCCTGGACGAATCCTACATCTACAGCCGGCTGGGAGCCACCCGCGAGTGGCTGCCGGAAGCGGACCTCCCGGCGGGCGCCATCTTCAACAACCACATCCTGCGCTCCAAGGTGAACTACCAGTTCAGCCGCGAGCTCTCGCTGCGCGCCATCTTCGACTATAACGGCGTGCTGCCGAACGCCGCGCTGGTTTCGCTCGACAACAGCAAACGCCTCGGGGCGGATGTGCTGCTGACCTATCTTCTCCACCCCGGCACGGCGCTGCACATCGGCTATTCCAACGTTCGCGAGAACCTGGCCTTCGACCCCTTGCTGTCACCCGCGATAGGGCGGACCGCATTTCCGAACACGACTACCGGCCGGCAGGTGTTCATCAAGCTGAGTTACCTGCTGCGCTATTGAGTACCGTACTCAGTTGGACTTCTTCGCGGGGGCCTTTTTCATTCTGGGCTTCTTCGGTTCGGCGGCGGGCGGCGCCAGCATCTTTTCCACTTCGGCGCGGATGTTCTTCTCCACGCTGGTCTCCTCGAGGAACAAATCGCGCCCTTCGTATTGCGCTTGAATGAGACCGTCCTTGTCGATGAAAACCAGGCCCGGCATGTACAACTGGAGCATGGTGGGATGTTGCATGTAGGCAACGAATTCGTTGGTCGTGTTGATGCCCACCGGGAACGGCGGATCGAACTGGCGCAGAAAGCCGGGGAGGGCGGCGGCCGCCATGTCCTCGGTGGCGGAAGCCAGCACTTGCAGGCCGCGCGCGCTGTACTCCTTCTGTACCTTGGAGAGAACTCCGATGACCTTCTGACAATGCGAACAATACGTCAGGATGAAGGCAACGACGACCGTTTTGCCTTTGTACTGGCTGATGCGGACTTGCTTGCCCTGGCCGAGATTGATAGCGAAATCCGGCGAGGGACGCGGCAGCACGGCGGCGCGCGCGCACGCGATCGCTATGAACAACAGGGTCAGAGCCGTGATCGCCCGAAAGAAACGCATAGCCTCAGTCTAGCGCAGGGGGCAAACCCTCCATGCTGGTAATCACCGCGCCTTTGCGGCGAAGCTCGAAGCGGCCATCGTCGCCGGTGCCGGTGACGGCATCGCCGGTTTCCGTGGCGACGGTCATTTGTTTCCATTTCTTGGAGAGCTGCAGGCGATAGGCGTCGAAATACTGGCGGGCGGCGTCTTCGCTATCCCACTCGGCGGCGTAGAGCAGCACGATGCGGCCGGCTTTCTTGTTCTCCAGCAGATCGAATACGCAGCCGCGCCAGTGCGGGGCAAGTTCGGCGGCGCGCGCCTTGCCGGAATACTGCTCCAGCATGACGGCATGCTCCAGTTCGCCGAGCGATCCGCCCACCAGGCTCTTGTAGCCTTTGGGAAGGTGGGGCTGCGGAAGTTCCGGCTCGGTGGGCTTGACGCCGCTGAAATATTTCTCCGGGTGGAGAATCTGCTGGGTGGAGACGGGGGGCTTGAGAAACACCTCGGCGAATCCCTTCTGCCCGTCGCGCTCGAAGAGCGCATTCTGGAAGAGCATGCCCTTGGTATAGGGAAAGATGAGGCTCAGCCGCAGGTAGAGCGGCGAATTGTCGAAGACCGGGTACTGCCCCGCCCCGCCATCGGTGGCGCCGCTCATCATGGCCAGCAGCGTGGGCGAATCCTTGAGCGATTGCCCCATCTTGCGCGCCAGCAGTTCGCTCATCAGCCAGGTGGCCTGGCCTTCCATGACGGCGAGGCGCGCGGTGGATCCGTCATCGCTCTTGTGGCCCGCCTTGATGAACTTGGAGAGATTGTAGTTCTGGTCGGCGATGGCGTGGGCGACCTCGTGGGAGAGCACGGGCTCCTGCGTCTCCGAGGCGGTGGTGTCGGTCACGAACAGCTTCTTCTTGTCGTAGTCGTAGAAGGCGGCGGCCTGCTCGGTGAGCAGCTCGATGGTGTTTTTCTTTAAGTCGAAATCGGGCGGCACGAGGCCGAATTTCTTGAGCGTGAGCTCTTCGGCGCGCAGTTCCTCGGGTTTAGCGACTTCCTTGATGCGCTTATTGAGGAACTCCTTGATCTTCTCCTTGGTGATGAAGTCGCAGGGCACGGCGTGGCGCAAGGGCATCCCCGAGACTTTGGTGAGTTGTTCGGCGAGCGGGGGAATCAGGGCGCAGAGTTTGGCGGAATCGCCGGGCTGGGCGGGCGCCGCTCCAAGCGCCGCCCCCAGGAGCGTCAGGAACAATGTAGGCTTAAGCCGCAATCGGATCTCTCCTCAAATGCCAGGCGAAGACGAGCGCTGCCGCGAGCGCCAGCACGCCGCCGGCGGCCATGGTGGCGCGCGCGCCGAAGCGTCCGGCCAGCGCGCCGGCCGCCAGGCTGCCAAAGGGTCCCAGACCGACCACGGTCATGGAATACAGCGCCATGATGCGCCCGCGGTACTCGTCGGGGATCAGGGTCTGAATGGTGGTGTTCGCCGAGGCCATCTGCCGCATCACACTGTATCCAATGATGGGCATGACGGCCAGCGACAAATAAAAGGACGGGGAAAACGCAAAGGCAAGGTAGCAGACGCCGGTGGTAAGGCCGCTGTATACCATCACGTTGCCCAATCCGGAAAGCCGCGTGCGGCGCGCCAGGGTCAGCGTGCCGATGACGGCGCCGATGCCCATGGCGCCCATGAGAATGCCCAGGCCGCGCGAGCCGCGGTGAAAAATATCGTCGGCGAAAAACGGCATGAGCACCAGGCCCGGCATGCCGGCGAGCGTCGCGCAGCCCATCAGGGCGAGCACCCGCCGCACGGCGGAATTGTGGCCGGCATAGCGGAAGCCATCCACCAGGTGCCGCCACATGGGCGCGTGGGCCTTGGGAGCGGCTGGCGGGATCCGCATGGCCGTCAGGCAGAGAATCACGGCGAGGAAGCTGAAGCCGTTGATCAGGAAGCAGGTGCCTTCGCCGACTACCGCGAGCAGCAGTCCGGCGATGGCGGGTCCCACCACGCGCGCCGCGTTGAACACCGCCGAATTGAGCGAGATGGCGTTGATGAGATCTTCCTTGCTGGTCATCTGGATCACCAGCGCCTGGCGGCCGGGCATATCGAAGGCGTTGATCACGCCCAACAGGCCGGCGAGCGCGAGCACCTGCCAGACCTGGACGCGTCCGGTGAGGGTGAGCGCCGCCAGCACGAAGGCCTGCACCATCGACAGGGTCTGGGTGACGATGACCACCTTCCGCCGGGAGAAGCGGTCGGCCGCGATGCCTCCCAGCGGCCCGAGCGCGAACACCGCGATCTGGGAGCAGAACCAGGCGGTGCCCAACAGAAGCTCCGAGTGGGTGAGACGGTACACCAGCCAGCTCAGCGCCACGTTCTGCATCCAGGTGCCGACCAGCGAGATGATCTGGCCGCCGATGAAGAGGCGAAAATTGCGGTGGCGCAGCGCGCGAAAGGTGTGCGGGACGCGGCTGGGCGCAAGCTCCGGCATCAGCGGAAGTGCCGGACCGTCCCCGAATTGTGATTGCGCGCCCCCCATCCTCATCTTCCAGAATAATGCGCGGTACAATGGGGGATCAATTATTCGCACATTTCAGGAGAAAAAGTTTTGGCGGACGACAAACTGTATCAAGCGGAGTACGTGGGCAGCGGCACCTTCAAGATCAGCAAGCCCAAGCGAAAGAAGAACAAGGTGCGTCAATCGGAGCTCCGGAACCCGCGCCGCGGCTCGCGCAAGTAGGCCGCGAGCATACCGTCCCTTCGTGGGGCAGGTGGACCCAGAGGGTACCCCGCCTGCCAACCCCCATGAAAATCACCGAACTGGTATTGCATCCGATCGCCATTGCCGATCCGCCGCTGCGTAGTTCGTACGGCCTGCACGCGCCGTTCGCGCTGCGCACCATCGTCGAGCTGAAGACCGACAGCGGCCTGACGGGCTTCAGCGAGACCTATGGCGGCGATGGTCCGCTGGCCGGCCTGGAAGCGGTGCGCGCACGCGTCACCGGGATGGACCCCTTCCAACTGGCCGGGTTGTGGCGGGATTTGAGCCGCGAGGCCGAACAGGCCATGGCCCACGCGCCGGGGGGCCGCTCGCAGACCTACCTGGTGCCGGGTGAGAATCCGCTGGACCGGCACGCGCGCACTTTCGCGGCCATCGAGATCGCCTGCCTGGACCTGATCGGTAAAGCCACGGGGAAGCCGGTGTGCGACGTCATCGGCGGGCGTGTGCGCGATGAGGTCAGCTTCTCGGCATACCTTTTCTATAAGCACGGCGGCGGCGGCGGCGTGGGCGAGGACGCCCGTGAGGACGAGTACGGCGAGGTGCTGTCGCCGGAAGCCTGCGTGCGCGAGTGCAGGCAGATGGTCGCCCAGTACGGGTTCCGCGAGATCAAGCTGAAGGGCGGAGTGCTGGATCCGGCGATCGAGATGGAGAGCATTCGCGCGCTGCGCCGCGAGTTCGGAGCGAAGTACCCGCTGCGCATCGACCCCAACTGCGCGTGGAGCGTGGAGACCACGGTGGAAGTGGGCCGCGCGCTGAAGGACGAGCTGGCCGACGGCGGCTACCTGGAAGACGGGTGCGCCACGCTCGAGGGCATGGGCGAGGTGCGGCGGCGCCTGCTGGCCGAAGGCAACCACACGCCACAGGCGAGCAACGTGGCGGTGACCTGTTTCGCCGACGTGCCGGTGGCCAAACAACTCGACGCGGTGCAGATCGTGCTCTGCGACCCGCACTATTGGGGCGGCATGCGCAATGTGCAGCAGCTCTCGCATTTGACGTCGGTGCTGGGAATGGGCCTTTCGATGCACTCCAACAGTCATCTGGGAGTCAGCATGATGGCCATGACGCACGTGGCGGCGGCGTGTCCCAATCTGACCTACGCTTGCGATACGCACTATCCGTGGCAGACCGAAAAGGACGAGGTGATCGTGGGCGGGCGCGTGAAGTTCGTCAACGGGTGCGTGCCCATCCCGAACCGTCCGGGGTTGGGCGTCGAGTTGGATTACGACCAACTGGCGCGCGGCCGCGAGCGCTACGCAAAGATCCCCTTCCGCAAACGCGACGACGTGGCGGAGATGCGCCAGCACGTGGACCCCAACTGGGAACGCGTGCTGCCGCGCTGGTAGGCGGCGCCCGCCAGGTCCGCCTCCCCCACCGGATGCGATATATTCTTGAAGCGGATGTATGAAGAGGGCCCATCTCTCCCGACGGCAGGTTTTGTTTCGACGCGCGGAGTGCCCGCCAACATCTGGCTCCTCGACCTGGCAAGCCACAAGACGAGGAATCTGACCCCTGGCTCGACGGGCGACTTTCGTCCGGCCTGGTCTGGGGACGGTGAGCGGGTCCCTGGTTGGCCGTTGAGTGCGATGACGGCACCGCCTCGCCAGTCGCGGAGACATCTCGCAAAGGAAGAGGAGACGCACTGATGTTTACTCCGGAAGAACGTGCTCGCCTGCGGTCCGAACTCCTGGAATACGCCGCCCATGACCGGCGCATCCGTGGTGCCGCGATTACTGGCTCGGCGGCCGTGGCGGGCGAAGACCCCTGGTCGGACATAGATCTCGCGTTTGGCGTCGGCAATACCGCCGAATTGCCGGATGTCCTGGCCGATTGGACGGCCCACATGTACCACCGGCATCTCGCCTTGCATCATCTCGACATCCGGTCCGGCGAGTGGATTTACCGCGTATTTCTTCTGCCAGGCACTCTGCAGGTCGATCTTGCCTTCGTGCCCGGCACGGAATTTCGAGCCTTGGCGCCCACCTTCCGCCTGATGTTCGGAACGGCCAATGAGCCCCGGCACGTTCCGCCACCGCCGCCCGCGGACCTTATTGGGCTCGCCTGGCTGTACGCGCTCCATGCGCGTACTTGCATCGCCAGACGACATCTGTGGCAAGCCGAATACATGATCAGCGGGATCCGCGACACCGCGCTTGCGCTGGCCTGCCTGCGCCACGGCCTTCCCACCGTCCATGGCCGAGGCATGGACTTGCTGCCGGCCGCAGTGGCCGCGCAATTCGCAGGCGCTCTCGTCCGGCAACTGGATACCGCCGAGCTTTCGCGGGCTTTCGGGGTGGCGATTCGCGGACTGCTCGGCGAGATTCGGAGCACGGATGAGGAACTTGCCGGACGGCTGGAGCAAGCGCTCGCCGCTCTGATCGAGACGGCGCGCTGAAAAGCCGCGATGGGGTTCGAAAGAAGCGGAACTCGGCGGGCGAGTCCCGTAGTCCGATCAAACCCCATCGAAATGCGTCATCACCGGCAGAGCGTGCCGTTTAGATAAAAAGCAGTCGGAGCGGTATTGGTGCCCGTGTAACTGGCGTTGAAACCGATTCCGCTGATCGTGGCGCCGGCGGCAAGGGCAGCGTTCCAACTGGCATTGGTGAGCTTCGCGCTGGTGCCGCTCTGCGTGTAGTTGGAATTCCAGGCCTGGGTGATCTGCTGATGGTTGGCCCACGTCCAGGTGAGATTCCAGCCGTTGATGGGCGTGGTCCCGGTGTTTTGAATGGTAATGGCGGTGCCGAAGCCCACGTTCCACTGGGTAGTGACGGTATAGTTCACATGACAGGATACGCTCGGGGCCGCGGTGGTTGCCGTGGCCTGGTTGGAGGCCGGCGTTTCGCCCACGGAGTTCCGCGCGGTCACCACGTAATAGCGCGTGGTGGAAGCCGCCAGCCCGGAGTTGGCATAACTGGTGGCTGTGACGCCCGTAGCGATCCGGTTGGAGGCCGAGGGCGTAAATCCGGACGTCGCCGTGGAATAGACGTTGTAAGTCACGCCGGAGGTTGCGCTGGCGGTCCAACTTAGGTTGATCTGGGTAGTGGATGCCGCGGTGGCGGTGAGATTGGACGGAGCACCGGGAAGCGCGGCGGAGACGGTCTGAGACAGGACGGACGAAGCGCTGGCTGTGTCGTTGGCATCGCCGCTGTAATTGGCACGAATGGAATGCGCGCCCACGGACAGACTCGATAGCGACAGCGCTGCCGACCCGCCACTGACGGTGACCGTCCCGAGCGCCGTAGACCCATCCACGAACTGCACCGTGCCGGTAGCCGAGTTTGGTGTAACGGTGGCGGTGAAGGTGACGCTTTGCCCATTAGTCGAGGGATTCAGCGAGGAAGCCAGCGCCACGCTGGAAGTCGCCTTGTTGACGGTCTGGGTCAGGACGGCCGAGGTGCCCACCGCGTTGTTGGCATCGCTGCAGTAGACCGCATTGATCGAGTGCGTACCCACCGGGAAGGCGTAGATCTGGGGCGTGAGGGTAAGGGTGGCCGTTCCGCCAGTGACGGTCACGGTACCCAGAAGGGCCGTTCCTCCCTCGAAGAACTGTACGAGTCCAGTGGCGGTGGCGGGCGAAACCACGGCTCTAAGAGTTACGGTCTGGCCCGCGGTCGCGGGATTCGGCGCGGAAGTCAGCACCACTTTCGTAGGCGT